>CAMAXB010000026.1 GCA_945862035.1 Opitutus sp. GAS368 | reverse complement strand
GGAATAATTTAGTTCATAACCACGAATCTTTGCATCACCAAAGTTTTGGTTAGTTTGGAGATCGAATCCAACATAGTTACCACCGAAGCCGTTGTCGGCACTAGCGCCAATTATTGATACCTCGGTCGCAATAAAGTCCTTGATTTTCTTTTCGAAGTAACTAGCGGACACGAGGCCAACAGGTTTGATGTAGTATTCAATCGAGAAGTCGTAGTTGGTGCTCGTTTGCGGGTCGAGATCGGGATTGTTTTGCGATACCGTACCTAATCCAGTTGATGTATTGTAGCTTACCGTAGTTACAGGATAGAGCTGGCCGAAAGCCGGCCTAGAGTAGCTGGTGGAAATGCTAGAACGGAGTAGCAAGCCGGGCTTCGGCTCGTAACGCAGATGCAGTCCTGGAAAGAATTTTTCGTAGCGACCGGCTCGGGTGGCTGTTGTGACGCCTGGACTTCGTGAATCCCTGAGATTCCCCGTTGCCTCTAGATCTGTCAGCTCCACCCGCGCGCCCGCCAGCACACCGAGATCGTTAAAATTCATCCGACCCATCACATAGGCAGAGAATACGTCTTCGGTAATCTCGTTGAAGGAGGGAGCAGCAGATACGCTAGTTCCTGTTTCAGTGAAGAGATTCGGACTCGTTTTCAGCAGAGTGGTCAAAATGTCATTCGAAAACGTGTCACGTTGCGGGTATCGACCATTAAATAGGCCGTATCCGGGAACTGGTTCCCTAAACTGCGCTAAGTTATCGTCAGTAGTTCCGGCTCGTCCATCAGCGCCAACATAAGTCCAACGTGGCTGGTAAACTTGAAGAGTACGATGCTGTCTCCGTCCGTCGACACCGGTCTGCAATGTGAGGCCATGGGCATTGCTAGTGAATTTTTTCTCGTAGTCGATTCCAGCAGCGGAGACATCTTCCTCACTATACTCGTTGTTAAGGGACCGCGTGACGGTGTAGCCGTCGAGGCTTTGTCCATTAAGAATCGAGCGTCCATAAGTCTGTGTGTACAGTGGGCGCGTGCGATCGGCGCGACCGTCTACGGCGATTCCAAAGCCGCCGTTTAGACGTGCTTCCATGAATTGGAACGCGAAGTTATAATTAGAAGGGCTGTGGGATGCACGAAAGGTAATCTTCTTGTCGTCACCGTAACGCTTTTCACCTCCAAAGTTGAATTTATAGGCGCGGCCAATGCGGTAGGTAGATCCATTGGTGTTACCGAAGCGTGCGTTGAGAATTTCCGTGTAGTCGTCGGTGAACCCTGGGGCTATGCCCGCAGTGGCATTTGCAGATGTTCTCGGTGTGCCACCGGCTTCGATTTCCGCGCGGCTAACCCTGGCGTAGTCTGCCACATTGGTGCTTTGTGCCACGATATTCCAATCATTGCGCACCTGCCGAAATGTGAAGTAAGTGTATTGAATTCCGGCGTAGAGATCGAGGTCTTCAGACACTCGATAGTCGAATTTCGCTGCCGCGCCCGCCCTAGTGCGCAGCGCCTTGTCGTCTAGGGCGCGAGCTTGTGTGTTTCGAGCGTCGGAAAATTGCCGGGTCATTTGCAGACGGTCCCGGGTATTCTCTGTTTCGGTATAGCTCCCAGAAATTGCTGCGCCGAGTTTGCCTCCATCACCAAGACGGGTCATGTGACTAATAGCTCCTGTCGGCTTTAGGTTGCGCTCGTTCTTGCGGAAGCTGTTGAGATTTGCTCCTAATCGGTAAGTTGTTACCGGATCGCGAAAGTCGAAGGCCGATTTTGTCACTAGGTTTGTGGCGCCACCGACCGAATCTGCGGCCATGTTAGGCGTAGGTGCCTTCACGAGCTCGATCTCTTTGATGAAGTCCGAAGGGACTGAGTCCACTACGGCCGCACGGTCACCTTGAGGATTGAAACCGCCGTAGGCGTTCGACATCCGAACGCCATCGACGTTCACAGCATTCATTTCAGAAGGGGTTCCACGCACACCAAAGCCGACAATGTCCCCATTTTCGATGACCGCAGAAATCCCTGGGAGCCGTTGCATAAAGTTGCCGATGTTCCCGTCTGCGACGTTACCGAAAGTGTCCATCGATAGGATACTGACCGCGTTATCTGCATTGCGCTGCCTTGTCAGCGATACTGCATTACCCTCTCTTTGTCCCGCTACGGTGAAGGTTTCCAAAGTATAGACCTCCGCTGTTAGCGTGACGTCAACGGTCGCCGAGCTGTCAACAGGGACGGTCACCGTTTTCGTGGTTGGATCGAGTCCGACATATGTGATGGTAAGCGAGTGCGGCCCCGCCGGCAGGTCGCTGATTTTGTAGCGTCCAAACTTGTCGGTTCGGGTTTGAATCCCCATCTCCGCGACAGTTACCAACGCGCCCTCCAAATTCGCGCCTGTTGCTGAATTGCTTACGAGGCCGCTCACGGCTCCGGTACCCGTTGGCTGCGCCCGCAAGCCTGCTGTTGAGAGAGCGAAAAGGGCAGCGCATAGCGCAATCGTTAGGAATCTAGTCTTCATCAGGTTGGGGTTATTAGCTAAATCGTTTCAGTATACGCCCAAGGTCGAGTTGAACGAGTTTTTGGGGCAAAACTGTCGTGCTAAAACGTTTTTTTAATGTCAAGCTTTCGCCGCTGGGGCTGGTGGTTTCCTGATTTTCTGATCTGGGCACCGGGTTGTAATCCGAGGTTTGCGATGCCGGGCGCCTTCATTTCCTCGGCGCTGCGTTCCCCCCCAAGACCCCTCCGCGGGTGGCTCGCTTCAAACGGCCGCAGACTTCCGCCAATCGGCTCACGTCGTTTCAATCAGATGCAGCAGGTCGCCGATCTTGCGGAGGACTCCAGCGGGTGACGCAGGCGGTAGCTTCGGTTGATCTTGTGGCGGTTGCGCTGGCCTTCCCGGGTCCGGGTCAGCACGTCCTCCTGCTCCAGCACATTCACGATAGCGGGGACCATCTTCGGCCGCGCCCCCGACGCCACGAGACGTTGAAGTAGAATCGTACCGTTACACGCTACAGCAGCCGATTCATTCAATCAACAAGTGCTCGAGGCGACTTATCCGCGATCTCCAACAGTTTGAGGGCGGAGCCAAAGTGGCGGCGACGGGCTCTCTCCCACCCACGCACCGTGTCACTGGTCACGTTCAGGTAGCTGGCAAACAAGGGCGTGCTCGCCTTCATCTTACGGCTAATAGGCGCGATCCTTTCCGGCGACATGGGCGCGACTGGCTTCGCCCACTTTGTCGTCTTGAGCGTTCGCTTTCCCCGGGGGTGCTCAAGGCTCTCGCTCCGACTGGCCAGCAGCTCCTTTTCATCGAAGACGTGTTCTTTACTCATGGCATTCGGCTTTGGATATATCTCGGCGGAGACTTCACACCATGCATAGTCTTACAAATCTTCCGGCCGCAGCCCGGTCTGCCGCGCAATGCGCGACAACATTCGCGGGCCGATTTCTTCACCGTCATGAAGGGCGAAGACGAAATCCAGAGAGCCATCACGACTTAGAACTTTAGGGGATCCGGCTTGCCGTTTGAGTTGCCAACCGATCCTCAGGAGCGCCGATAGGACTACCCTCGATTTGCGGGCGCCCCAGACACTCATGCCGCCGCAACCGTGAAGACGTGGCCCAATTCAGAGGCCTTTTCGCCATGCTCAAGCCGATCAGCCAAGGCACGAAGGACGAGCACCTCTACCTTAGCGACAGCTTCTTCTTTGGTTGCGCCGTAGCACATCGCTCCGGGCAGGACCGGAACTTCGGCGATCCAGCGGCCATCGGCCTCCTTTTCGACTTCGACTTGCATGAGGGAAGGTTGTTCACAGGCCGGCGAGCGAGCAAGCGGGTTCTGCCCAAACGACCTCGAATTTCGGACCGGGGTCAGCGACCCCAGCTACACCCAATCAGAAGAACAAACCCCAAGAACACGCCTTCGCGTCCTTGGGGTTCGTGAATCAGACGAATTGTATCGCGCTCAGATCGCGACCGGCACCTTGGCGGCGTCGAAGACGTAGACGGGCTTCGGGGCGTCGGCGGTCGGCGGGTGCGGAACGACCTTCCAGAACTTGCCGACGGTGGTTTCCCACGAGGCGAGCAGGGTCTTGGCGTGCGGGCTGCCGGTCAGCTTGGCGTGGACGTTGATCAACGCGCGGAGGCTGTCGCTCTCCTCCTGCGCGTTCAGGCGCTCGAGGCCGATCATCGCGGGGTTGATCAGGCTCGGGAAGCTGTCCTTTGCGTCATACACAAACGCCAAGCCGCCGCTCATGCCGGCGCCGAAGTTCTTGCCGGTCGGGCCGAGGATCACCGCCAGGCCACCCGTCATGTACTCGCAGCCGTGGTCACCCACGCCCTCAACCACCGCCGTCGCGCCGGAATTGCGGACCGCGAAGCGCTCACCCGCGCGTCCCGCCGCGAAGAGCGTGCCGCCCGTCGCGCCGTACAGGCAGGTGTTGCCGAGGATCGACTGCTCGTGCCACGCGAAGGTCTCCGACGCCTTCGGCCGCACGATGATCTCGCCGCCGTTGATGCCCTTGCCGACGTAGTCATTGGCCTCGCCGTTGAGCGTGAGGCGCACGCCGTTCACGAGGAACGCCCCGAACGACTGGCCCGCCGAGCCAGTGAAGGCCAGGTCGATCGTCGCCGAGGGCAGGCCCTCGTTGCCCCGCGTGTACGCGATCTGGCCCGCCAGCGCGGTGCCGACGTCGCGGTTGACGTTCGTGATCTTGTAGCGCGCCACCAAGCGGCTCGACATGCCGAGGATGACGTCGCGGGCTTCCTGGAGGATGGCCTCATCGAGCGAACCTTCACTGCCGAAGCGCTCGTTGCGCTCGCGCGTGTGATAGCGGTCCATTTCGCCGGACGGATCCGGGTTGTGCAGCAGGCCACCGAGGTTGACCAACTTGGTCTTCGGATTCGTCGGGTCGTCGATCTGCTCAAGCAGGTCCACGCGGCCGATGATCTCGTTGAGCGAGCGGGCACCGAGGCGCGCGAGGTAGTGGCGGACGTCCTCGGCGACGGCGTTGAAGAAGTTGATGATGTTCTCGGGCTTGCCGCGGAACTTTGCGCGGAGGTCCTCGCGCTGCGTCGCGACGCCCACCGGGCACGTATTCAGATGGCAAACACGGAACATCGCGCAGCCGCCGGCGATGAGCGCCGCGGTTCCGAAGTTGAACTCCTCGGCGCCGAGCAGCGCGGCGATGACGATGTCACGGCCGGTCTTCATGCCGCCGTCGGTGCGGAGGACGACGCGGCCGCGGAGGCCGTTCATCATCAGCACCTGGTGCGCCTCGGCCACGCCGATCTCCCAGGAGGAGCCGGCGTTCTTGATCGAGGCGAGCGGGGACGCGCCGGTGCCGCCTTCGTGGCCCGACACGAGCACGACGTCCGCGTAGGCCTTGGCCACACCGGCGGCGACGGTGCCGACGCCGGACGAGGAGACGAGCTTCACGCAGACCTTGGCGCGCGGGTTGACCTCCTTGAGGTCGAAGATCAGCTGCGCGAGATCCTCGATCGAGTAGATGTCGTGGTGCGGTGGCGGCGAGATGAGCGTGACACCGGGCACCGAGTAGCGGAGACGCGCGATGAGCGGCGTGACCTTGGCGCCGGGCAGCTGGCCGCCCTCGCCAGGCTTCGCGCCTTGGGCCATCTTGATTTCGATTTCCTTGGCGGACGAGAGGTACGCCGCAGTGACGCCGAAGCGACCGGAGGCGACCTGCTTGATCGCGGAGTTGGCGTTGTCGCCATTGGCGCGGATGTTGAAACGCTCCTCATCCTCGCCGCCCTCGCCGGAGTTCGACTTGCCGCCGATGCGGTTCATCGCGATGGCGAGCGCCTCGTGCATCTCGGGGGAGAGCGCGCCCATCGACATGCCGGCGGTGGTGAAACGCTTGCGGATATCCTCGATCGCCTCGACCTCGTCGATGGCGACTTCCGGACGCGTGCCGAAGCGAATCTTGAGGAGATCCTTGATCGAGACCGGCGGATGATCGTCGGCCTGGCCCTTCCACTCCTGGTAGCCCTCGAAGGTGCCGGCCTTGACGAACTTGTTCATCGAGGCGACGACCTTGGGATTCCAGCCGTGGAACTCGCCCTCGCCGCGCTTGTTCACGCGGTAGTAGCCCTCGGGCTGCAGCGCGAGTGCGGCGGATTGGCCGACCTGATCCGGATCGGCGGAGTCGAGCGCCGGGAAGGCACGCTGGTGACGGCGGAGGAGTTCCTCGGCCATCTGCGCGTAGTCGATGCCGCCGATCGGCGACGGCGTGCCGGTGAAGCACTCCTCGACGACCTTGCGGGAGACGCCGAGCGCCTCGAACATCTGCGCGCCGCGGTAGCTGTGCAGCGTGGAGATACCCATCTTCGCCATGATCTTGAGCAGACCGGCGTCGATCGCGTCCTTGTAATTCTTGCGCGCCTGTTCGGCGGTGACGGGCTTGCTGGTCTTGCCCGCGGCGGCGAGCTCGGCGACGACATCGAGTGCGAGGTACGGGTTGACGGCGTTCGCGCCGAAGCCGAGCAAGCAGGCGAGGTGGTGGACGTCGCGGGCTTCGCCCGTCTCGACCACGAGGTCGCACTTCAGGCGTAAACCGGCGCGGACGAGCTGCTGGTGCACCCCGCCGACGGCGAGGAGCATGGGGATGCCGGCCTTGTCGGCGCTGACGCCGCGATCGGAGAGGATCAGGACCTTGGCGTTATTGGATTCGACGGCGGTCTGGGCGCGGCGGGCGAGGTCCTTTACGGCGGCCTCGAGTCCGGCGACGCCGGAGGCGACATCAACGTGGGCGCTGAGGCGCATCACGCGGTTCTTGAGGAAGGGCACGTCGAAGAGCGCAGCGACCTCGACGTCCTGGAGGACGGGCGAGTCGAGCTCGGCGAAGCCGCTCGTCTTCGGGAATTCCTCGAAGAGGCCGAGCCGGCCGCCGAGGTACATCGTGAGCGACATGACCGCCTTTTCGCGGATCGAGTCGATCGGCGGATTGGTGACCTGCGCGAAGAGCTGCTTGAAGTACGAGTAGAGCAGGCGCGGGCGGCGCGAGAGGACGGCGAGCGGGGTGTCATCGCCCATCGAGCCGGTGGGCTCGAGACCCTCGGCGAGAGGCGTGAGGATCATCTCCTGCTCGTCGGAGTCGTAGCCGAAGGCGATTTGGGCGGCGAGCGAGACGGGTTGCGCGGGCGTCGGCACCGGCGCGGGGGCCGCGGCGGCGAAGGCGTGCAGGTTCACGAGGTGCTGCTCGCACCACTCCTTGAAGTGCGGATCGGAGGTGAAGCGCGTCTTGATGTCCTCGTCGCGGAGGAACTTCTTCTCCGCGAAATCGATCGCGAGCATGCGACCGGGCCCGAGGCGGCCGGCCTCAATGACCTTGCCCGGGAAGTCGTGGACGAGGCCCGCCTCGGAGGCGAGGATCACGTAGCCATCGTCGAAGATCTTGTAGCGCGCGGGACGCAGGCCGTTGCGGTCGAGGGCGGCGCCGAGGACGCGGCCGTCGGTGAAGACCATGGCGGCAGGGCCGTCCCAGGGCTCCATCATGCAGGCATGGTAGCGGAAGAAGGCCCGCGCGTCGGGGGAGAGCGACTTGTCCTTTTCCCAGGCGGGCGGCATCATGAGCATGCACGCGTGCAGCGGATTGCGGCCGCCGAGCGTGATGAGGTGCAGCGCATTGTCGAACGACGCGGAGTCGCTCATGTTGGGCTGCACGAGAGGCTTCAGGTCAGGGAAGCGCTCGCCCCACACGCCGTAGGCGGTGGAACGCTCACGGGCGCGCATCAGGTTGCGATTGCCGCGGATGGTGTTGATCTCGCCATTGTGCGCGAGCATCCGGAACGGGTGCGCGAGGTGCCACGTCGGGAACGTGTTGGTCGAGTAGCGCTGGTGGAAGACGGCGAAGGCGCTGGTGAACTTGGGCGACTTGAGGTCGCTGTAGTACTTGCGGATCTGGGCGGGCGTGAGCAGGCCCTTGTAGATGATGGTGCGCGAGGAGAAGGAGCAGATGTAGAAGCCGTGGATGCCGGCCTCGAGCACCTGGCGCTCGATCGAGTTCTGCGCGAGGAAGAGCTTCCGCTCGAACTCGTCGTCGGAGATGGCCTCATCGGGGCGCGAGACCAGGGCCTGGAGGATGAGGGGCTGCGTCTCGAGCGCCTTGCGGCCGAGCCCGGCCGAATCGGTCGGGACCTCGCGCCAGCAGAGGAAGAGGAGGCCCTCGTGCTTGATCGCCTTCTCGAGGATCTTCTTGCACGCGACCTGGGCGGACTCGTCGTCGCGCGGGAGGAAGAGCATGCCGACGCCTAGGTCGACGTCGCGCAGGAGGGTCTTCTTCTTCTTGGCCAGCGTCTCGCGGAAAAGCTCGACCGGGATCTGGGTCAGCAGGCCGGCGCCATCACCCGTCACGGCATCGGCATCGATCGCGCCGCGGTGGGCCAGCGCTTTGAGGGCCGCGATCGCCCGGGAAACGACGTCGTGGGAACGTTCGCCCGTGAGCTTGGCGATGAACCCGACGCCACAGGCGTCGTGCTCCTGATCGGGATGATACAGCGGTGAGGGGATGATCGTGGCCATGGTAGGGGAGGAAATAGGACTGGAGAGGGGATCTAATGCGCCGGGCGCAAAAAAAGGGCCGGTGTCTCGCGAACGAGAGCCGGCCCCAAGGGTGAAGTGGTGCGTGTGGCCTCGTTAGAAGAAGCGGATCGTTTTAGTGGCCATTTTGGCGTGTTCCTCGTCCGTGCAGGCCGCGTTCGTCGGAACCTCGGGGACCACGTCGTTGGGCTTCACCAGGTTGTTGGAAATCATGTAGTTCTCGACTTCCTCGCCCGAGATGTCGGCCAGCATCACCCCGTCGATCTCGACGCAGGGGGACAGGGGCTGACCGGACTTGCGCACCATTTCCGCGTAATTGTCGCGGTTGTTGATGATATCGACGTCCTCGTAGGCGAGACCGTGCTTGCGCATGATGGCACGGACTCCGTTGGACCACCCACAACTGGGCTTGAGATAGGCAATGATCTTCATGCGAGTAGTAAAGCTCCGGACAGAAGCGGGGCAACCTAAAGGGCCAGTTCGTGCGCATTCAAGAGAAAGGTTCAGGAATTTCAGCACAACCCGCGCCGGACGCCTGTCGCATGAACACAATGCCGCGGCCCTCGTGTAACCCAATAGGTTACTTGTGGCCGCGGTGGCGGCAGACCGTTGCCTGGGTTCCCCCGACAAGGAACGGCCGCTAACACGGCCGCCGAGGCGCAGCCATCGTGTAACCTATTGGGTTACTTGTGACGAGGGACCGCAGGGTGCCTTGCACCGGGCCAGCCTCCCTCGGCAGTCAACTGCCTCAAGGTCGGCCGCGGGAAACGAAGCGCGGTCTCCGCAGCCTGGCCTCTCCCATTTTCGGGCAACAAGTAACCCAATAGGTTACTTGTGGGGTGAATTGTAGCCGGGGTCGCTGACCCCAGGATCGGGATTTCGAGCCATGGCCAGCCGGACCGGGCTCAGCGAGCCCGGCTACATCAAAGCCGCTCCGCCTCGAGCTGCGTGCCTTTTCGCTAGCGACGGACGGCGGGTTGGGCTATCAGCACCCTACCCCACTCTTCATGAAGGTCCTCGTCACCGGCGCTGCCGGATTCATCGGCTACCACGTGTGCCGCCGGCTCGTCGCCACGCAGCGCTGCACCGTGCTGGGCGTGGACAATCTGAGCGACTATTACTCGGTCGACCTCAAGCGGGCGCGTCTGGCGGAACTGGCCAAGACCCGCGATTTTCGCTTCGTGCAGGCCGATTTCGCCGAGGGCGAGGCTTTCGCCGGCATCTATAATACCCTGAAACCGGACTACGTCGTCCATTTGGGGGCACAGGCCGGTGTTCGCTACAGCACGGAGAATCCCGCGGCCTATCTACACAGCAATGTCGAAGGCTTCCTCAAGGTTCTCGAGGCCTGCCGCGCGCGTCCGCCCAAGCACCTGATCTACGCCTCCTCCAGCAGCGTGTACGGGGCCGGTTCCAAGGTGCCCTTCTCCGAGGATCAGGCGGCGGACCGGCCGGTCTCGTTCTACGGCGCGACCAAGCGCAGCAATGAGCTGATGGCCCACAGCTACGCCCATCTCTACGGCCTCACTCTCACGGGGCTGCGCTTTTTCACCGTGTACGGACCCTGGGGCCGGCCGGACATGACCCCCGTGATTTTCGCCAAGGCGATCAGCGAGGGCACGCCGCTCAAGCTCTTCAACCACGGCCGCAACCTGCGCGACTTCACCTATGTCGACGACATCGTCGATGGCGTGCTGAAGGTTCTCCTTTATCCCCCGGCCGAGCCCGTGTCCGGGGTGCCCCACCGGGTGTTCAATCTCGGCCACCACCGCCCGATCGAGATGCAGCTCTTCGCGCGCATGCTGGAGGAGCTGCTCGGACGCAAAGCCGAGATCGAGCTCCTCCCGCCCCAGCCGGGCGACATGGTCGAGACCTGCGCCAGCCTCGACCGCGTGCACGCGGCCGTCGGGTACGCGCCGAGGGTGCCGCTCGAGGAAGGCCTCCGACGCTTCGTCGAGTGGTTCAAGAGCTACTACCAAGTCTAGCCCCGACCGCGGAGTCCCGGCGACAGGCGGCAACCTCCGATCCGAAGTTTAACCACGGATGGACACGGGTACACACGGATTTCAATTCCCAGCCCAGATTAGCCGAGAGGGTGTGGATGGCATTTTTTGCCTGTCATTTGAATCCGTGTTCATCCGTGTCCATCCGTGGTTCATTCCTTCCGCTTTTTACCTGTGAAAACCATCATCCAGCTCTTCGCGTCGAACATCTTCATGACGCTCGCCTGGTACGGTCATCTTAAATTCAAGTTCCTCGAGGGCAAGGCGCTCATCTGGGTCATCCTCGTCTCGTGGGGCATCGCCTTTTTCGAGTACTGCCTCATGGTGCCCGCCAATCGCGCGGGCTACTTCAGCGGCACTTTCACCGGCTACCAGCTGAAGGTGATTCAGGAAGCGATCACGCTCATCGTCTTCGCCGTGTTCGCCTGGATCGTGTTGAAGGAGAAGCTTACCTGGAACTACGCGGTGAGCTTCGGGCTGATTATGCTCGCAGTCTACTTCGCCACCGCCTTCAAGCCCGGCAGTGGCGCCCCAGACGCTCATTGAGAGGTGGAACGCGGTGCTCCCGACGAGTTGGCTCGGAATGGAGTCGCGTTCTGCCGGAGCCAGCGCGTTACCGTCAACTCGCTTGACTCACGACGACACGGCGAGCGCCCGCCGTGGTGGGGGTGCGCGCCCCCGCTTGCGAGGATTCACGCACGGGTTGCCGTCGCTGAGACCGTGGGATGGACGAGAATCCGAGCACGGTGCAGGCAGGGGTCCGACGAAATGATAAGTGGCAGAAGAACCGGTCGGACCGGACGTCGCCGGCCGCGGGTGCCAGGTATGCGGAACATTGCCTGGCCGTGCCGATGGGAGGCTCTCCGGGTGAGAGCGGCCGCCGGGTTGCGGCTACAAGTGCAACCCAGCAATTCACATAAAGGATTAAACGAGGGCTCTACTTCTTGGCGGTGCAGACGCCCTTGAGCTGCTGGTGGACGTCAGCGAGCGATGTGGCCGCGAGCTGGGCTTCCATGCCGGTCTGGGCCTTGAAGAAGGCGGTGCGCAGGATGGTCTCGATGCGCGAGCCCACCGGACACTTGGTGTTGGGCACGAAGCGGTCGAGTCCGTGATCGGGCTGCGGCTCCACGGCACGGTAGATATCAAGCAGTGTGATCTTGGCGGGCGCGCTCGCGAGGGAGAAACCGCCGGCCGCCCCCTTGTGGGCAATCACAAGCCGGCTCTTGACCAGTGCGGAGAGCAGGCGACGGATGACGACCGGATTGGTGTTCACGCTTGAGGCGATTTCCGCCGACGTGGTCTGCCCGCCGTCCTTGAAGGCCAGATAGGCCAGGACGTGCACACTGACGGCGAAGCGAGTGTTACCAGTCATCTTGTAATGTAACCAAATATGTTACCCAAAAGGAGCTGTCAAGCGGGTCCGGGATTTCGCGTCTGCCGGCCGTTGTGGGGCCAGCCCGATTCCTCAGTCGGCGGGCGGAGCCAGACGCGCGACCAAGATGCGGTAGGGCGGAAGAAGGACGAACGCCATGCCGAGTTTGATTCCGAGGTCACCCACCGCGAGGTGAAGCCAGCTGATTTCGGTGCCGCCAAACGCGAGACTGAAAAAGAGAGCGGTGTCGACGACCGAGGCGGCGGCTGAACCGAAGAGCGGAGCCTTCCACCAACTTTGCTGGCGAAGGCGATTAAAGATGGCGACGTCCAGCAGTTGCGAAACGATGAAGGCGCTGCCCGAGGCGATGGCGATGCGGAGCGGTGCCATCAGGGCGGAGGCGATGAAACCGACCGCGAAGCCGATCCACGCAACCCGGCGGGCGGGCGAGGCCCCATACGCGCGGTTGCAGACATCCGTGACGAGGTAGGCCACCGGGTACGAGAACGCGCCCCATGTGAGCCACGCGTTGAGCGGGTACTGCACGAGGATATTGGAGACCAGGACAATGGCCGCCATCGCCAGCGCGGGAAGAAGGAGGGAGCGAACGTTCACGGGTGCTTCAGCAGGGAGTTAAACCACGAAATACACGGAGCAAGCCGGATGGATGAAACAGTCCCACCAGAAATCATTCACTCAGCAGGTAAGCCGCTTGTCTTCAGGATCAGTTTAAATCCGTGCTCATCCGGGAAATCCGTGGTGAAGGCTGAAGTTTCTCGGTTCATTGAATCGGCCTTGGTGGCGCGCTGATTCGCGTACCTTTCGCGTGTTCCGTGTAGTTCATGGTGATCAAGGTTTGATGCGCAGGCGCGCTTATCGCCGGGGTTCCTGCTGGTACCAAGCGATCAACTCGGCGGTGCCGGCGGCCATCGTCACGCGCGGCTGATAACCCAGATCACGTCGCGCGGCCTCGATGGAGAACCAGTGATCCTTGGCGAGTTCCTCCGCCACGAAGCGGGTCATCGGCGGCTCGCCGGGCAGGGGCAGGATGCCCCACACGCCTTCGCAGAGCGCGCCGATCCGCCGGGCCGCGGGCAGCGAGAGACGCTTCGTGATGACGGGTTCCCCGAGGGCGGCGAGCAGGGCGTTGATCCACTCCCACAGGGCAACCGGCTCACCGTTGGTGATGAAATAGGCGCAGCCCGCCGGGCGCGCGCCGCTTGCCGTGTTGACCGTCCGTCGGCGGGCCAGAAGGGCCCGCTCCGCGTCAAGATGGGCGTCGACGGCATTGTCCACATGGACCATATCCACGCGGTTTCTCCCGTCGCCGACGATGCGGAGGCGGCCACTGCGCGCGCGGGCGAGCACGCGCGGGACCAGGTGGGGATCGCCGATGCCCCAAATCAGGTGGGGACGAAGGGCGATCGTGGAGAAGCCGTCGGTGTTGGCGGCGAGCACGGCGCGCTCGGCCCGCGCCTTGGTCAAGGGATAGGGGCTCGGGCAGCTCGTCGTGAGGGGCAGCGACTCATCGGCCCCCGCGAGGTCCCGGCCGTTGAAGACGACGCTGGGTGTGCTGGTGTAGACGAAGCTGCCCACGCCGGCGATCTTGGCCGCGGCCAGCAGCGCGAGCGTCGCGTGGACATTGTCGCGTTGGAAATCGGCGGGCTTGCCCCAAACGCCGACCCGCGCAGCGACGTGGAACACGGTGTCGATGTTCCGGCAGGCTTCGGCGCAGACCGCCGGATCGTGGAGGGGCCCCACGACGACGCGGAAACCCTCCTTCGACAACTTTGGCTGCGGGCGGCGCGAGACAATCGTAACCTCGCGCCCGGCGGTGCGCAGGCGGGCCACGAGGCGGGATCCGAGGAAGCCGGTTCCTCCGGTGACGAGAACAGGCGACGAGGGTTGGGCGGAGGGCGGCACGGTCAGGACGCGGGAGGGAGGGTGATCGGCGTGGCCGTGGCAGCCCAACGGGCAAGCGTGAGCCGGTGGATTTTCGCGTTGTGGCGGACGTCGACGGGAAGGTGGGGATGCACGTGAAAACGCTTCACGACCGCCGCGTGGGCGTGACTGCGCACATGGCGAGAGAGCGCCGCCACCAGTTGCGCGGCCGCCCGGGGGTCGCGGATAACCTGCGGGTCGGCCGGCTCGATCACAATGGCCGCTTCCTGTGCCCCGGCCGGCCCGATTCCCACCAGCGCTGCGCGACGCACGGCGGGGTGGGAGGTGAAGGCGGGCTCCACCTGCTCGGTGAAGATCGGCCCGGTGGCGGTGGTGAGTCGCTCAGCCTTGCGTCCGCAGAACCAGAGCCGGCCTTCTGCGTCGAGATAACCGGCGTCTCCCATTCGGTGCCAGACCGCATGTTCGTCTCCCTCCGCTTCAACTCCCCGGCCGCCAGTGACGGACTCTGCCCGGGCCTTGGTCTCCGGGAGCGGGGTCCGGGCACCGCGGATTTTTGCGGCGGCCGTGGCCTGCGGCAGATCATCGTACTCCGTGGTCACGGTCGGACCGCGCACGATGATCTCGCCGATTTCGCCGGCGGGGAGTTCGCGCGCCGCCGGCAGCGTGGGCAGGGGCGCATCGGTCAGGGCAATGATGCGGACCTCGTTCCCGGGAAGAATGCGGCCCACGCAGGTGCCGCGGCCAGCGAGCGCGGCGGCGGCGGTGGCGCCAATGACTTCACGCGCGCAGATCGAGCTCACGGGGAGAACCTCGGTGGCGCCGTAAGGACTGTGCAGTTCTCCATTGGGCAGCAGCGTTGCCATCGCGGTCCAGAGCCCGGGCGGGACGGGAGCGCCGGCGCAGAGGACGCGCCGCAGGGTCGGCAGCTTGACCCCGTGCTTCTCGCCATGCCGCGCGATTTTGGCCCAGAGCGTCGGCGAACCGAAGGAGGAGGTGATTCCTTCCTGCCGGATAGCCTGAATGATCTTCGCCGGATCGACGTCGGCGGGGCGGGCGGGATTGAGCTCGGGCACGACCGTGGTCATCCCGAGGGCCGGATTGAAGAGTGCGAAGACCGGCAGCATGGGCAGGTCTCGCTCGCCAGGCGTGATGCCGTAGGTCGTGCGGATCAACTCGACCTGGGCGGCGAACATTCCATGGGTGTAGCGCACACCCTTCGGGGCACCGGTGGAGCCGGAGGTAAACAGGACCGCCGCGAGCTCCGCCGCGCCGCTGGTCACCACTTGAAATTTTAGATCTGAAATGAGAGGTGCGCGGCGCCGGCGCGCGGTAGGCGAACCGCTGGCCGCGACGCGAACGTCGACCGAGTGGAAGGCGTTGCGAAAGAGATGGCTGATGACGCGGGCGAGCGGAATGCCGACCAGCGCGCGGGGACGCGAACGTCGGACGCAGGCAAGAAAGCTCTGCAGGCCCATGCCGGGATCGATCACCACGGGCACCGCGCCGAGCCCGAACAGAGCGAAGACGGCCGCGATGAGGGGCAGCCCAGGTCGGACCATCACGAGGGTGCGGTCGCCCCGGCGGATGCCGCGGGCGGTGAACTCGGCCTGCCACGCGGCGGCCTCCTCGGCGAGTTCGGCGAAGGAGAGGGCCAGGTAGTCGATGCGGCCGTCGCGGCGCCCCCGCGGCACGAGCAGCGCCGCGGTGTCGGGTTGCCCCGCGGCCATCGCCGGCAGGTGCTGGGCGATGTTGGCGTTCTCGACGGCCATCGGCACGCAGAGGGACGGGTCAGGCCCCGTTGAGGGAAGCCTTCAGGGAGGGCTCGTCGCGCAGCAGCTCGGCCTGCCACGGCAGCAGAATCTCGTCGATCTTCGCCGGCGAGCGCGCGATCAGGGCGAGCTGGGAACGGTTGGCAATCAACGTGGGCTCGAGCTCGACCTTGGCGGCGACGCGGTCGCGATCCGCCTTGAGGCGATCCTGCAGCGCAAGTTCCTCGTTGCTCAGCGGAGCATACTCCCCCGAACGCTTGCGGCGCGGAAGGGTCTGCGGATCCTTGGCAAAGCCGGTACGGACTGCGGCGGACAGGGTTCCAATCAATCGGTCGTGGCGCCGGCCAAGATTGACCTTCGCCAGGATCGCCTCCTCGGCGTCCCCCTCCTCCGCTGCATAGGAAATCGCCAGCAGCAGGTCGTTGTTGCAGACCTTGAAGGGCGGGGTGTCGAGCCGCCCGGCCTGTTCCTCCCGCCAGTGCCACACGGCATGCAGCACGCCGAGCCCACGCCCGCGCAGCCGCTCCGACTTGCCGATGCGCCAAGCCAAATCATCGTCCCGGGGGAAACCAACCAGGGCGGACTCGATTTGGCGCTGGCACTGCTGGTCCAGCCATTCCAACCGGTTCAAGCGCGCGAGTTGACGCGTCAGGAGATCACGCAGATCCGGCAGGTGCCAGACGTCCAGCGACGCATAATCCAGAAGCTTCTGGGTCAACGGCCGCCTAGACCAGTTGGCCTTTTGCGACTCTTTTGACAGGATAACCCCAAAATGTTCCTCCAGCAGGCCGGCCAAGCCGATGCGCTGGCGGTTCAACAGCTGCGCGGCGAGCATGGTGTCAAAGATGCTCTTGGGCCTAAACTCACACCAGTCAGAGAGCAGCCGCAGATCGTAGTCGCTGCCATGCATCACCAAATGCTTGGTGGCCATGCGCTTCCAAAGTGGGTCGAAATCCAGTGGTGCAAGAGCGTCGACCAGGAAGACCTTACCATCGACGAGGAACTGCAGCAGGCAGACCCGTGTGCGGTACCGGTTCATGTTGTCCGCCTCGGTATCGAGAAAGATCTCCTCGACGCGATCCATGGCCGCGAGCAAGGGCTCGAGCTGGTTGGGCTGGTCGATGAGCTGGTAGGTCGGCGGAGACGGCTTCAAGCGGATGCCGAGCAAAAGTCTAACCGGTAGCGGAAGGAAGCGCGAAATCACGCGTCACGCTCCTCTCCAGCCCACGCGGCGAGGAAAACCCCGATCAAGGCGGGAAGGTCGCGGCTGTAGCCGCCTTCCAGCACGGCGGCGGTGGGAAGTGGGCTGGCGTGGAGCCAGGTTCCGAGGGTGGCAAAATCGTCGCGAACAAGCGTCATGGCAGTGATCGGATCATGGACATAGGCGTCGAATCCGGCCGAGACGAGCACAAGCTCGGGCCTGAAGGCCAGCACGTCGTTCCACGACTGTTCGAGCACGGCCAGATGGACCTCGCGGGCGGTGCGAGGCGCGATCGGATGGTTCCGGCACGGGCCGAAGGAGGTCAGCCCGGTCCCAGGATAGGCCGGCGATTGGTGCACCGAGACAAAAAGGAAGTCGTTCTGATCCTTGAGGATAGCCTCGGTTCCATTCCCATGGTGGGCATCAAAGTCCCAGATCGCGATCCGACCGACGCCACGGGCGCGGGCGGATAGGGCGGCTATGGCGATTGAATTGAGATAACAGAAGCCCATGGCCTGATCCCGGCTGGCGTGGTGACCGGGGGGGCGCATGAGGGAGAACGCGGGCTGTCCGGACAGGGCGCAGTCGACAGCGAGCATGGCGGCGCCGGCGGCGCGGAGCGCGTGCTCACGGATCCCCGAAAAAAAGGGCGTATCGTCGTCAAAATCGGGTGGGCGTCCGAGGCGTTTCAGGTGCGCCGCGGTGTGGGCCCGCAAAACATCCGCTTCCGCGGCGGCCTCCGGCACCCGCCAAGTCCAGCCCGGGTGGTGCGCGTTGAGATACTCCACCGATGCGGTGATGCGGGCGGGTTGCTCGGGCCGGAGCGAGGACCCGTAATCAGCGCAGCGAGGATCGTGAATCAACAGCATGATGAAGGGACTATGGCCACAAATCCGGCCGGCGACCGCAAGCGTTCCCCAGAGGCAAAGTAACCCAATAGGTTACACGATGGCCGGGGGGGCGGGGGGG
>CAMAXB010000025.1 GCA_945862035.1 Opitutus sp. GAS368 | reverse complement strand
TCGCCGCGCTGCTCAAGCAGCTCGAATTCGGTACCTCGACCGGCCGCCAGCGCATGGTCGGCTGGTACGATGCCGTGGAAAAGGGCGACGCCCTTCGCTACGGCGGTTTCCAGGATCTGATGATCAACAAGTCCGACGCCCTCACCCACCGCGGCGAGTGGAAGGGAGATCTGCTGATCTGCACCGCCTATCAGGACGCGAGCGGCAAACGCCATGCCCACGTGCCACGCAATGAGGCCATCCGCAAGGTGCTGCGCCCCATCTATACGAAGCACCCAGGCTGGTCCGAGGACATCTGCCATGTCCGCAAATTCGCGGATCTGCCCGTCAACGCCCAGCGCTACGTCGCCGCCATGATGCGCAGCACGCTCGACGCCGCCTACGAAGGCGCCGCTTGGCCGTCCGCCGACAAGCTCCCGAACCTGCGCTACCTTGGCGTCGGCCCCGAGCCGTCCCAAATCATCAAGGACGTCCCCACAACGTCCGAGCTGGTGAAGCTGTAGGGCGGTTGCCCACGAGTGGACACGAATTCACGCGGATGAGTTCGACCCGTAGATCCGACGAACCATTTACCACGGATAGACACGGATGCACACGGATTGGATCCAATGATCCGATGTTTGAATCCGTGTTCATCTGTGTTCATCCGTGGTTAAAACCTTCTGGGTTGAATGGTTCGGAATTGAGTGAATTCGCGTCCATTCGCGCTTCCCTCTTAAAAATCCTGCAGGCGTGACTCGATCTCCCCGCGCTCGGGCTGGATGCGGGCCATGACTTCGCCGAGCAGGTAGATCGAGCCGGTCACCACGACCAGATCTTCCGGCCGACCCACCGCGCAGGTCCGCGGACTCGGGAAAATGCCCTCAACCGTCGCCCGGCGCACCACGCCCTTGAACGTCGGCGGCACCAGCGCCTCAAGCTGCTCATGCGTGCACGCCCGCGCCTGATTCGGCACGACGAAATGGATTTCCTTGGCGAAGCGGCAGATGACCTCGAGCAGTGGCTGCGCCCGGACAACACCGAGCACGCCCGTGATGACCACCGGCGCCCGCCCCGTCTCGTCCACCAACTGGCGGAGATTATTCGCCAGCACCTCAGCCCCCTCAGGATTGTGCGAGGCGTCGAGGACCAGGGTGTGCCCACCCAGTATCGTGCGCTGCCAGCGCCCCGGCCAGTCCGCATGGCGCAGCCCGCGCTCGACCACCTCCGGCGTGAGCCGCCAGCGGCCCGGCAGACAGCGCGCGACCAGCGCGGCGGTCGCCGCGTTCCAGCGCTGGTAATCGCCTTCCAAATTCGTTTCGGGGTAGGATGCGAGGTCCTCGCCAAACGCCTCACGCACGCTGTGCAGGGGCGCACCGAGTTCGGCCGCCCGCGCACGGATGACCGCCTCGGCCGCCGGAGGCACCCGGCCCATCACCACGGGACGACCGGGCTTGATGATGCCGGCCTTTTCCGCCGCGATCTGCTCGATCCGCTCACCCAGAAACTCGCAATGATCGAGGCCGATGGAGGTGATGACTGCGATCTCCGGCGTGACGACATTGGTCGCATCCAATCGCCCGCCCATTCCCACCTCAATGATCCCGACATCGCACCGCCGACGCGCGAACTGCAGAAACGCCATCGCGGTCATGAACTCAAAAAAACTCGGGTGGTCATCCGGCGAGGCCCCGGCAATCCGTTCCGCGGCAGGCTTGAGTTCACGGGCGTAGGCCACGATCTCCGCCTCGGTGAGAATCCGCCGGTCGACCTGCACGCGCTCACCGAGCTTCACGAGGTGAGGCGACGTGTACATCCCCGTCCGCCAGCCCGCGGCATGGAAGATCGCGTCGAGCAGGGCGGAGGTGGACCCTTTGCCATTCGTTCCGGCGACATGGATGATCGGCACCGCTCGTTCAGGATGCCCGATCTCGGCAACCAGGAGGCGCATCCGGTCGATGCCGTACTTTACCCCCCGGGCCTTGAGGCCAAAGAGATAATCCTGGACGGCCAGATAGTCGTCGGCCGCGGTCGGGTCGGGGCTCATGGCGGGGTCCCTCGGGAACCACCGTCGCTCCAGCATCGCGAGAAGCCAGGGCGGGCGGCGCGGTTCAGGTCTTGGCGGGAGCCGGCTTCTTGCGCAGGTAGAGCGCAGACAGCAGGTCGCGCAGACGGTCGCGCAACTCGAGCCGGTTCACGATCTGATCGATCAGGCCGTGCTTGAGCAGAAATTCCGAGCTCTGAAAACCCGGCGGCAGCGTCTGCTTCGTCGTCTCCTTGATCACGCGCGCACCGGCAAAGCCGATCAGGGCACCCGGCTCGGCGATATTGACGTCTCCCAGCACGGCAAAACTGGCGGTCACGCCACCCATGGTCGGATGCGTCAGCACGGAGATGTAGGGCAGACTCGCCTGCCCCAACCGACCGAGCGCGGCGCTCGTCTTGGCCATCTGCATCAGGGAAAAAATGCCTTCCTGCATGCGCGCGCCGCCCGAGGCACTGAAGATGATGCAGGGAATCTTTTTCTTGAGCGCGACCTCAATGGCCCGGGTGATCTTTTCTCCGGCCGCCGAGCCCATGGCGCCACCGCAGAAACGGAAGTCCATCACCGCAACCGAGACCGGAATCCCATGGATCTCGCCCGTCCCACAAATCACCGCTTCAGGCAAACCACTGTCCCTTTCGTACTTCTTGATCCGATCCGGGTATCGTTGCGAATCGACGAACTGCAGTGGGTCGGCCGAACGGACTGAGGCATCCACCTCGACGAACGTCTCGGGATCGAACAGCCCAGCGATCCGGGCGCGAGCACCGATCGGGAAATGATAGCCACTCTTGGGGACCACCATCTGATTGGCCTCCAGCTCTTTATTAAAGACGATCTCACCCGAAATGGGGCACTTCGTCCAGAGGCCCTTGGGGATGTCCTTCTTTTTGACGACAACCGTGGAGTACTTGGGCTTGCTGAAAAGCGACATGGAGGCAGCTGAGGATTAACCGTGTCCGAACGTGACGACGTCGAGGTTCAAGCCACCCGCGCGGCGGAGCTCGCGGGCGCAGCTATTGAGCGTGGAACCGGTAGTAAAGACGTCATCGACAAGGATGTAATGCTGACCGGGGGTTATGGACACCCCCTCCGCCAGTGCAAAGGCATTTTTGAGATTGGCCCGCCGGGCCTCCCGATCGTAGGCCGTTTGCGTTTGGGTATCCACCACCCGCCGGAGCAGCGGCTGGATCGACGCCTCCCCATCCACGGATCTGAGAAAGACTTCCGCCAGCACCTGGCTCTGGTTAAACTCCCGATCCCGGGCCTTTCGGGGGTGCAGGGGCACCGGGACCAGGACGGCGCCGCGGAGAAAGGAAGTCACATGCTCATTGCCCCGCACGATGGCCTCAAGATCCCCCGCCACGTGGAGACCGTGGTGGTATTTCAGCTCAATGATCAGCGCTCGGACCGGGCCCAGGAAAAGGGTCACCGTGCGCCCTTCCCGGAAGGCGGGGTGCAGCCCGACGCAATGCGGGCACATCCGCTCGCCCTCGACTTCCCCGAAGAACGGATGCCCGCAGGTCAGGCAGTGCGGCTCATGTACTCGGGTGACCAGGCGGGAACAGAGGCTGCACAGATGCCGTAGCGGGCTCCCCTCGCACAGCGCGCCGCAATGCAGGCACACTGGCGGAAAGACCAGATCGCCCAACGCACGGGCCAACGGCCGAATTCGGTGAAACATAAGGACCACCCCAGACTACCCCCGCCCCTCCCCACTCCGCCACCGCGCCAACCCCCTGATTTCCTGTACGTCCAACACCCCGCCCGCCCAACGCGGTCGCCCCCAGGCAATGTGTAACGTAATACGTGACACATCGCTTGGGGCTCGGGGTCGCTGTAGCCGGGGTCGCTGACCTTGGGGATTGGGGGCCGATCGTCTTTCCCTCTCGAACCGGGCTCAGCGAGCCCGGCTAAAACGAACCGCGGAGACCCGACCGTGCGGGACGCGGCAAACGCCTGATTTCCGGTCCATCGCCCACCCAGCCCGACGGTCGCCCCCCCAAGGAATGTGTCACGTATTACGTGACACATTCCTTGGGGCTCGGGGTCGCCGTAGCCGGGGTCGCTGACGCCGGGGATTGGGGGCCGATCGTCTTTCCTCCCGGACCGGGCTCAGCGAGCCCGGCTACAACGGATTGCGGATCGTCGACCGCGGATCAGTAGAGCACTCTCTTCAGAAACAACCCGTGCGGCGGCGCGGTGCGGACTTCCGCGGTGCGTTCCCCTGCCTTCATCAGCTCCACGGCACGGGACGGGGTGAGAATCCCGTCTCCAGCCTGAACCAGCGCGCCCGCCAGGCTGCGCACCATCTTGTACAGAAAACCATCGGCTTCGAAGGTGAAGGTCACGCGAAGCCCCGCCTTGCGGATCTCGAGGCGCCGCAGATCCCGCACCGTGTCGTCGCGCTCCGCCCCGTTGAACGCCGAATACGCCGCGAAATCATGCCGCCCGCGCAGGACGGCCGCAACCGACTCCATCGCGGCAAAGTCCAGCGGCCGCGTTCGCTCGATCGACACGACATACGGGCTGGTGAACGGATCCGCCTCGCCGAGGTACAGGTAGTAAACGTAGATCTTACCCGTCGCCGAAAAGCGTGCGTGGAAATCCGGCGCGGCCGCCTGGATCGATTTGATCTGAATCGTCGGTGGCAGCCCGACCCGCAGCGCCGCGCGTAACTTTTCCGGCGTGTGGCGCCACACCGCGTCGAAATGGAAAACCTGCCCATGCGCGTGCACGCCGGCATCCGTCCGCCCGCTCGCAAAGATCCGCACCGGCGTGCCCAAAACCTTCGCCAGCCGGGCCTCGATCACATCCTGGATCGCCTTGCCTCCGGGCTGGCTCTGCCAGCCGGAAAAGGTTGTGCCGTCGTAGGCACAAATCACCTTCCAGCGCCGCGCTTCGACCAACGGTTTCATGGCAGCTCCTCGGCCGGCGGGGGCGGCGGGAAACGCTGGTCCAGGAAATCCTGCAGGATCAGCGCCGCGGCGCGCGAATCCACGATCCCTTTCGCCCGGATCTCCCTTAGCTCAAGCTGCGTCATCCCGGCCTCCGCCATGTGCGAGGTCAGGCGTTCGTCGATCAGGTGAACCGGGAGACCGAGATCGGCCCGCAGCTGGTCCGCAAACGCATCCACTTCCTTGGCCTTGAAGCCCGTGGTGCCGTCCATGTTGTACGGATAACCGAGCACGAGGTCCGTGACCCGCCGCGCCTTCACCACCGCGGCCAGACCGGCCCGGCGCTTGGCCGCGTCGGCATCCGTCAGGGCCGGCAGCGGGGTCGCAATCCCGAGTTCGTCCCCAAAGGCGAGCCCGATGCGACGGGTGCCGTAATCAATGCCCAGAAAGCGCATGAACTCAGAGCCAGCGCGCGCCGCGTTCCAGAACCTCGACTCGCTTCAGCAGCGCCTTGATATCCTGCGCCTTGGACTTTGGGCAAACGAGCGTGGCGTCCGGCGTGTGCACGACGATCAGGTCGTCCACACCGAGCAGCGTCACGAGGTGCTTGCCCTCGCTCATGACTAGATTGCCCCGGCCCTGCTCCACCACGACATGCCCGCGGCAGACATTGCCTGATGTATCCGCCGGAAAATGCTTCACCACCGCCGGCCACGCGCCGACATCGTCCCAGTCGAACGAGGACGGGATCACGACCACGTTCGGCGATTTCTCCAGCAACGCATAATCCACCGAGATCCGCGGGAGCGTCGGGTAGATCTTGGCCAGCGTCTCCTTCAACGGACGCCCGCGACCGATGGCCGAGCTGATCTTGGCCAATCCTTTCGCCAGCTCCGGTGCATGCTGCGCAAATGCCGCCGCTACGACCGGAACACTCCAGACGAACATGCCCGCGTTCCAGACATAGTCCCCCGACTTCAGATAGCCTTTAGCGACGGAGGGCTGCGGCTTCTCGACAAAGCGCTTCACGCGATACACGGGGCGACCGCCACACTCGCGCCATAGCCCAGCGCGCTGGATGTAGCCGAATCCCGTAGCAGGTTCGGTCGGGCTGATGCCGATTGTGACCATCACACGGTCCGCCGCCGCCGCGGCAAACGCCGCCTTGAGGTCGACCCGGTAAGCCTTGGTGTCGTGAATGACGTGATCCGCCGGGAGCACCGCAAAAACCCCCTCCGGATCGCGCTGCGCGACCAGCAAAGCCGCCAGGCCCACCGCCGCCGCGGTATCGCGCCCCACGGGCTCGGCCACCACATTGGCCGCCGGGACCAGATTGCGGCAGCACTGGCGCACCTCCGCGGCCTGCACTGCACTGGTGATCACAAAGATATGACCCGCCGGAGCCAGGCCCCGGACCCGCTTCAACGTCTGCGTAAGCAGCGGTGAAGTCCCCACGACGGGCAGCAGGTGCTTGGGCTTGGACGACCGGCTCTTGGGCCAGAAGCGTTCACCCTTACCTCCGGCAATGATCACGATATACGGCTTGGACATTCGCTTGTTTCTAGCCCGGGAACGGTACCGCGCAATTATCATTTGCCGGATCTGCGCTTTGGCGTCCTGTTTGCGGGCGTGTCCCCTGCCCTGAATTCCGCTGAACTCACCCGCTACAGCCGCCATGTGCTGCTGGATGAGATCGGTGTGGCCGGGCAGGAGCGACTCAAGGCGGCCAAGGTCTTGGTGATCGGCGCCGGCGGCCTTGGCAGCCCCGCGGCGCTTTATCTCGCCGCGGCGGGCGTGGGTACACTCGGCATGGCCGATTTCGATACGGTCGCGCCCCACAATCTCCAGCGCCAACTACTCCACAGCGATGCGACGGTCGGACAATCGAAAGTCACCTCGGCCGCGGCCCGGCTGCGCGCGACGAATCCTCATATCACAATCAGGGAGCACGCCGAGGGCGTCACGGTCGAGAATGCCCTCGGGCTCTTCACCTCGTACGACATCCTCGTCGATGGCACGGACAACTTCGCCGCGCGCTACCTCATCAACGACGCCGCGGTGCTGGCGCGACGTCCGCTGGTCCACGGCAGCCTCTTCAAGTTCGAGGGCCAGGTCACCGTGTTTGCGCCGCACTTAGGCGGTCCCTGCTACCGCTGCCTCTTTCCCAATCCGCCCAGCGCCGGGGCCATCCCCAACTGCGCGGAGGCCGGGGTTCTCGGGGCCCTTTGCGGGGTGATCGGGAGTCTGCAGGCCTTGGAGGCGATCAAGCTCGCGGCCGGTTTTGGGCAGCCGCTGATCGGGCGCCTACTGACCTACGACGCGCTCAACCAATCCTTCGGTACCCTCGCGCTGCCCCCTGATCCCGCGTGCCCCGCCTGCGGGCCGCGCGCGACCTTGCGCGAGCTCCGCGCCGAAACCTACGCAACGGAAACCTGCGCCGCACCCTCTCCCATGACCCACGACGACATCCCGCTGGAACTCTCGGTTGACGACGCCAAGCGTCTGCTCGATACGGCCGCTGACCGCGTGCTGCTGATCGACGTGCGCGAGCCCCACGAGGTCGCGCTGTGCAGCATCCCCGGCTCGCTGCATATCCCGATGCGTCAAATCCCGGAGCAGGTAGGCCAGCTGCCAGCGGACCGCCACTTGCTGATCCTCTGCCACGTCGGCGGCCGGAGCTTGCGCGTCACGGAGTTTCTGCGCGCCCGCGGCTATGCCACGGTGAGCAACGTGGCCGGCGGCATCGAGGCTTGGGCCGTGCAGATCGAGCCGGGGATGGCGCGGTACTGATCCCTCCGCAGCGTTCTCGTTCTCCTCCCCTTGCCCGTTCTCAGTCTTGGTCTCGGTCTCGTCCGGCTGCGATCTCGATCAAGATCGGAAGAGAACGAGAACGAGAACGAGAACGATTTCGGAGCGGACTCGCTCCCTACACCGTCAGCTCGGCCTTGTGCTCGGCGTAGGAGGATTCCAGCAGCGCGGCGAAACCGGCCTTGATGCGGCGGCTGACAGAGCCGGTGTCCGTCCGGTAGCGGTGTTCGTCGACCGACGCCACGGGTTGAACATCGTTGGAAGTTGAGATCAGGAAACACTCCTCCATCGACGGAAGATCCGCCGGGGTGAGAACGACCTCACGAACCGCGACACCCAATGCCGGACCGACGGTCCGGAGCATCTGGGCGCGAGTGATGCCTTCGAGGATGCCCGCCGCAAGCGGAGGCGTGAGCACCTCGCCCGAGCGAACGAACGCGACATTACACACGGCCGATTCGGTGATTTCACCAGCGAGATTGGTCATGAGGACCTCATTGGCTCCGCGGGCGCGCGCCTCGCGCAGGCAGAGGATATTGTTAAGATAATTGCCCGTCTTCCACGCCGGGTTCAGCGTCTGCGGCGAGTTTCGATGCAGGCCGGTGGCGACCGAGAGCCGGATGCCGTTGCGCAACGCATCCCCGGAGAGATCGGGCTTGGGCTGGACGAGGAGCACGAACTCCGTCTGGTCCGCGAGCGCGGGGTCGAGACCGATGGGGCCGCCACCCCGGGAGACCTGAAGCCGAACGTAGAGATCGCCGGCAAAATGAGTCTGGTCACGGAAAGCCTGCACCGTGCGGCGGATCTCGCCGAGCATTTGGCTGCGCGTGTAAGGAAGGTCGAGGTAAAGCGCCTCAGCCGAACGCTCAAGACGGGTCCAATGCTCCTCCCAGGAGAACAGCACCCCGCGGTAGGTGCGCCAGACCTCATAGATGGCATCGCCATAGAGGAAGCCACGATTTAGCGGACTGATGGCCGGTTGATCGGCGGGCTGGAGCGTGCCATTGATATTGGCCTGAACATAGGGCGCGGGCATGGCCCCCACGCCACCACATCGCCTTGGGGCAGCAAGCGCGAAAAGCGCCACCTTTGAGCACGGTGGCCTCGCTGAGGCCGGTCGGATGGACGTGGTGACCAAATCCAAACCCCGGGCTCAGCGAGCCCAGCTCCATCGCAAAACTGAACTGACTCAGGCGCGGGCTTTGACCAGACCGAACTCTTTCTTGATATTCTGCACGCTCGGGAGAGAGATCCCGAATTCCTTCGCGATCGCCGCGCCGGTCTTGCCGGCCTCGACTGCGCCCTTCACCTGATGCTTGAGCTCGGACGTCAGCTTGGCGCGCTTGCGCTTGGCCGGAGCAGCCTTCTTGAGGCCACGCTTGCGCTTCACACCGCCAACGGCGGCCTTAAGGGCCTTGATGAAGGTCTTGACCGATTCGTACCCATACTTGCCGGGGAGCGCGGCCAATTCAGCCTTGCGCTCAATTTCGATCGCAGCCTGCAGCTTGGCGGCTTTGGCCTGCAAGACGCTCAGTTCCTGGATTTTTTCGATGACCATATTTACCACGTCTAGGTTTCTCGGCCTCTATAGCAAGCATACAACCGCCATGATAAACCCCTACAATCCTGTAGGTGAGTCCATTAAACCGGGCAAAACTCGAACACATAGTCTACAAAAATTTGGAGAGCAACAGGTTCAGAAATATACACTTGTACACGCAGCGTCAATCCCCAGCGATACCCTCTATTATCTCATATTATTTACACATTGCGCGACCGAAAAGATGCCAAAGGTTGTCGCGAAACAGCAAACGAGGAGGGCGTGCGCGGGGGAATCCCGTCCGGCGCGCAAGATTGACCGCACGCGGACGCGCACGAAAAAGCGAAAGCCGGGCGTCCTCCGCTCTGCCCGCGCCCGAAGCGAGGGTGAAGCCCGGGCAGTGGCCGCGGCACTCAGATCGTCATCGCGTGGTAGCCACCATCGACGATGAGTTCCTCGCCGGTGATGAAGCCGGACGCGGCATCGCTCGCGAGCAGCAGCGTTGCGCCGATCAGCTCCTTTGCTTCGCCAAAGCGCTTCATCGGGGTATGGCCGAGGATGGAGGCCACCCGCTCGGGGGAGAGAATCTTGCGGTTCTGTTCCGCCGGGAAGAAGCCGGGGACGAGGACGTTGACGCGCACCCGCTTGGGCGCCCATTCGCGGGCGAGGTTGAGCGAGAGGTTGTGAACGGCTGCCTTGGTTGCCGAGTAGGTGAAGACGCGGGACAGCGGGACCACGGCCGACATGGAGCCGAGATTGATGATCGAGCCGCCCTCGCCGCGATCGCAGAGGTATTGGCCGAACACCTGACAGCCGAGGAAGACGCTCTTCATATTCACCCGCACAATGCGGTCGAACTCCTCCTCGCCGATCTCGACATAAGGCGTCGCGGAGTTGATGCCGGCACCGTTGACCACGACATCGACCCGGCCCGAACGCTGGAGCACAGTCGCGAGGAGTGCCTCCAGCTCCGCCTTGCTGCTGGCCTCGGCCGGGACGAACCAGGCCTTGCCACCGATGGCCGCGATACGTTCGAGACGCGCCTTGGCCTTTTCCTCACTGCGCCCCACCAGGACCACCTCGGCGCCCGCGCCGGCCAGACCTTCAGCCATGGCGCCGCAAAGCTCGCCCGTGCCGCCGATCACGACAGCAACTTTGCCTTGAAGAGAGAAGAGGGCCGACAGGTAGTCCGAAGGATTCATAGGTATTAGGGGATTCCGAGCTAGGGGCACGAACCCGACCTTGGCAAAAGCTTTGTACGCGAGCCGATCGAACGCGGGGCATGATCGGCGCAGGGAGGCTCATCTACGACGGAGCCAACAAATCTCAGCATCCGGTCGCCGACTATCGATAGACTTCTCTGCGATGGCCGATCTTGATCACCGTGATGAAGAGCTTCGTTTCCCGAATTTCGTACTTTCCAAAAGACGTCATACTTTCCAAAAGACGTCAGGTCTTGACTCTTGACAAAATGCGGTCGACGGCCGCCCTGCCTTTCTCCGTAAGGCGGAATCGACGGATAAACTGGCTGGCAGAGGCCGGCTCACCCATGGAGAGGCGTTGGCTGAGCCAAGCGTTGGAAACCGACGTGCTTTGCCTGAGGGCTGCCGCAAGCAGGACCTTCTGAGGGTCGGACTTTCTCGCGCCCAGTTTGTTCAGTTCGACCCGAGCTGCTTTGGCCAAGGCCACGATTCGTTCCTCCCAGAGTTCCTCGCGTTCGGACTTCAACTCATTCGCATTGAGGCCTCCGAAGCGAATGAGATCAAGATCGGCCCCTTTGCGCTTCTGGTCCTCGCGAAACTCCGTCTTGAAGCTTCGTTGGCCCAAGCACCAGCCTTGGCTCAGCCGCTTGGCCACCAGCTCGCGCTTCATTTCTACATCCGTCGCCAGGAACTCGAGGTATGTCTGGTACTGAGTCCACCCGGCTCGGGTGTCGGGTAGACCACCTGCTTGGGCGAGAACCGTCGCCGGGCATAGCCATGCGGGGCGCTTACGATCAGTCCACTTCGGCAGGCTGCTCCACGGGTACTTGATCGCCTCGGCCGGAGCGACAACGCCCGCGCGCACCGGATTGAGGTGGATGTAGTGGCAGATCTGACCAAACACATGCCCCGGCTCGGCCAGGATCGCCTTGTAGCGTCCTTGGAACGGCCGCCCGACGATGCGACGAAACCCGTTGTACCGTCGGATCCAGGTGCCCTGCAGCCACTTCATCCCTTCGCTCAGGTTCGGCTCGGTCAGCTCAACCGCTAGGTGAAAGTGATTCCGCATCACCACGTATGCATGGATCCGCCACGCATAACTCGTGGCCGCTTCCGCCAACGTCCGCTCAAACGCCTCCGCAGCACCCGTCTCGCAAAACAGGTTCCTCCGATAGTTGCCCCGGTTAATTACATGGTAACACGCGCCCGCGAATTCGATTCTCAGAGGCCTAGCCATTCTCACCCTGAAACCGCGCTCTCCTCGGGCGTTTGTCAAGAGTCAAGACCTGACGTTTTTTGTCTGTGCGTTTGTCAAGAGTCAAGACCTGACGTTTTTTGTCTGTGGTCGGGGAGTCAGCGAGGCAAACCCCAGCACCGGCCTCGGCGAGGCCAGCCTCAGCGATCGCCGGACCACCGGGCGGTGGGTCTCAGACGGGGTCGGGCATAACGATAGCGGGGGAGTTCCTGAGCTTGTGTTTGTTAGTGGGTTAAATCCTCGAGGATTCGATGAGGTTCTTGGAATCGCCGTGTTCGGGCTTCGGCTAGAGCTCAAAGGCGAGCAGGCGCTTACAAGGAGTCCTCGTAGAGCGCCTCGTAGGCCTCCGCGGCCCGGTCCCAGCTGAAGTCCCGCTGCATGCCGCGGCGTTGGGTGGCAGCGTAGCGCGTCGCGTCGGCGTGGAGGCGCAGGGCGCGCGTCAGGCCTGTCGCGAGTCCGGCCTCCGTCGGCGGGAACATGATGCCCGTACCATTAGCCGGATCGGCGTCCACGTCGATCACCGTGTCGACGAGGCCCCCGACCTTGGACACCAGCGGGACCGTGCCGTAGGCCTGCGAATACATCTGGTTCAGGCCACAGGGCTCAAAGAGCGAGGGCATGACAAAGAAATCACTACCGGCCTCCACCAGATGGCTCATCGCCTCGTCGAGCCGGGGCGCAAAGGCCACCTTCGCGGGCAGCGTGGCGATCAGGTCGCGCATCCCCTGCTCCAGCTTGCGATCGCCCGTGCCCAGCACGATCAGCCGCACGTCCTCGCGTTCGAAAAAGGCCTTGTTGGCCAGCACGAGTTGCACGCCTTTCTGCTCCGTCAGGCGACACACCATGCCGAACACCGGCACCTTCGGCCCGGCCGTCAGGCCTGTGCGCGTGAGCAACTCCGCACGGCAGGTGCCCTTGCCCGAAAGATCCTGCGCTGAGAATTTGGCCGGCAACAGCGTATCCGTCGCCGGATTCCACACCTGCGTGTCGATGCCATTGATCAGGCCGACCAGATCATCCGCCCGCGTCTTCACCACACCATCCAGCCCGCAGCCAAATTCCTGCGTCTGGATTTCCAGCGAATAACGCGGGCTTACGGTTGTCACGCGATCCGCGAACAGCAATCCCGCCTTCATCATGCTCATCTGCCCGTAGAACTCCACGCCATCGATGCCCTGCAGTTCCTCCGGAAGATTGGTGCGATAAAACGAGCGCATCGGGAAAACGCCCTGAAACGCGATGTTGTGCACCGTGTAGATCGTCTTCATCGCGAGCGTGACCCCGTGGCGCTGTTCGGCATGACGCAGCAGGACCGGCAGAAGGCCAGTCTGCCAGTCATGCCCGTGCACGATGTCGGCCCGCATGGTATTGAGCCGCAGCAGCTCGACCACGCCCTTGCAGAAGAAAATGTAGCGATGGTGGTTGTCCTCGTAGTCGCGTTCGCCGTTGCCGTAGGGGTGGCGGCGGTCGAAGAATTCCTCGCGACAAACCAGGTACACCGTGAGGTTCTTCCGCGGGGAGAAGGCCCGCACCTCGCCGCTCATGAAGACATCGCCCATCTCGATGCGCAGCTTCTGCACCCGCTCGGCCTTGCCCGCATCGGGATGATCCATCACCGCGCGGTACCCGGGCAGGAAAACCAGCACCTCGTGTCCCCGGTCGGCCAGCGTGGTCGCGAGCGACCCCACGGCGTCGGCCAGACCGCCGGTTTTCACGTAGGGGTACATCTCGCTCGCGACGTGAACGATTTTCATCGCGGCCGAGTAAGCACTGCCTGTGCCGTCATTCCAACGCTAAACCTATGCCGCCACTGTCCGGCTTGGTTACGCCACCGGTCCGTTCCCGCTCCCTGTCGTCCCCCTCATTCGCGTTGTCATCAGTCCCGCTCGAAGCTCGTCACGGGAGTGTTGCGCTCGGCGGGCCGGTCCCGAAGAGTGTAGCCGGGACCGAGCACGATGCCGAGAACGACAACGATCTTTAGCTGTCCTGAACTTCCCAGCCGCCCGGCAAGCCCAGCCCGCCACGCGGACTGAACGACGCGATCCTCCTCGCCCCCTACCCAATCATGAAATTTCGCGAATCCGTCCTCTCCCACCTCCGCGCTTCCGGCTATCGCCCGGTCAATGTCAACGCCCTCGGCCGTGAGCTGAAGCTCGACAAGCGCAACCAGCGCCAGCTGGCCCATGAGGTCCGGCTCATGCTTTCGAAGGGTGATCTCATTGTGGTCAAGGGCGACCGCCTCGCGGTCCCGGGCGACGAGGAGCTCGTCACCGGAAAGTTGCAGTTCCGAGCAGGGGGCTCGGCCTTTGTCATTCCGCAGGTGAAGTCCGGGCAGCCGAGCCCCGACGCGATCCAGATTGCCTCCGAGGACACCGGTGTCGGCCTGCACGGCGACATCGTGCAGATCCGCGTGAATCCGGGCCATCAGGCCAAGCGCCGCGGGACGGGCAATGAGCAGACGGGACGCGTAATGACCATCGTGCAGCGCGGACGCACCGAGGTGGTTGGCACGCTCAAGAAGATCCGCAGCACCTTCTACGTCCAGCCCGACGACCCGCGCTTCGTGCACGAGGTGGCGGTGCCCGATCCGGCCACCGGCCGCGCCAAGCCCGCCCCGGTTCCCGGCGACAAGGTCGTGGTGCGGCTCCACGAGTGGACCCAGCGCCATAAACTGCTTCAGGGCGAGGTCGTCGAGCGCCTCGGCAAGACGTGGGAGCCCCGGGCCGAGCTGCTCGGCGTGTACCGGAAGTTCGATCTCGATCCGCGCTTCCCCGCCGAGGTCGAGCGCGAGGTCGCCGATCTGCCGGACAAGGTCCAGCCCCGCGAGGCTGCCGGCCGCCTCGACTATCGCGAGATCCCCACGTTCACGATCGATCCTGATGACGCCAAGGACTTCGACGACGCGCTGTCGGTCGAGACGCTCGACCAGGGCGATGTGCGCATTGGCGTCCACATCGCGGACGTCTCCGCCTACGTGAAATCCGGCACCGCGCTTGATCGCGAGGCGCAGAAGCGAGGCAACTCCACCTACCTGGTTGGCACCGTGGTGCCGATGCTCCCCGAGAAATTGTCCAACGGGCTCTGCTCGCTGGTCGAGGCTCAGGACCGGCTGACCAAGGCGGTCTTCCTGACCTTTGACCGGAGTGGACGCCTGAAGGAGACCAAGTTTGGCAACACGATCATCCGCAGCCGCAAGCGTCTGACCTACAAGCAGGCGTACGCCCTCCTGTTCGAAAACGACCTCGACCAGATCCGCGCCCTGCCGCTGCCGGCGAAGCACCAGACCGGGTCGACGGGCCGCGCCCTCTCCACGCTCACCGATCTGGAGCTCTGCGACCTGCAGGGCTGGATCCGCAAGCTGTGGGCCATCGCCAGCAAGCTCCGCAAGGACCGCATGGCGCATGGCAGCCTCGACCTCGACATGCCCGAGACCAAGGTCTTCGTCGACGAGCAGGGTTATGCTGACCGGCTCGAGCTGATCGAGCACGACGAGAGCCACCAGCTCATTGAGGAGTTCATGCTCGCCGCCAACGAGGCCGTCGCGCACGCCACCCGCTTCAACAAGCTCCCCTCGATCTATCGCGTCCACGACAAGCCGGACGCGGAGAAGCTCGGCGAACTGCGCGACTTCCTCTCGACCTTCCAGATCCACACGGGCGACCTCACACTTCGCCCGGAGGTCGTGAAGCTGCTGCAGACCCTGAGCAATCATCCCCAGGGCTATACGCTGCGCACCCAGCTGCTACGCAGTCTGAAAAAGGCGGCCTATCGCGGGAGTCCGGATGGCCACTACGGCCTCCACAAAAAGGACTACACCCATTTCACGTCACCGATCCGCCGCTACTCGGACCTCGTGGTTCATCGCGTGTTTGACCACTACCTGATCAAGCACGCCGGCTGGCCGACTCCCAATGGCTACCAGTACGGCTACAGCGCGGGGCGTATGGATTCGCTCGGCGAGCACCTCAGCGAGACCGAGACCAACAGCCAGGAAGCCGAGCGCGAAAGCGTGAAGATCAAGCTGCTCGAGTACTTTGAGCGCGAGCTGGCGAAGAAGAAGAAGACGCGCTTTGCCGCCATCATCACCGATGTGCGCGGTCACGGACTGTTCATCGAGCTCGAGGATTCGATGACCTTCGGCTTCGTCCCGGCGTCCGAGCTCGGGGATGATTTCTTCTCGACGACCCCCGACGGCTCCGCGCTGGTCGGGCGGAAGACGAAGAAGCGCTATGCCCTGAACGGCAAGATTGAGGTGGAGGTCCACAAGGTTGACCGCGTGAAGCGCATCATGGACTTCCGTCTGGCCCCGCCGCTGCCCGCCAAGCGCGGCGAGAGCGCCGGCTGACGGGCGGAGCTTCCGGCGTCCGCATTTGCGCCCGCGCGGTTTCGTGCATTCTCTTTTATGGTCGTCCCATGAAACACTTCACCTTCGCCGCCGCCTTCCGCGCTCTTTACGACAAGGCCGTCGCCAGCTACTCGCGCGGGCAGCGCGGGGCGGCATCCTTTTTTTCGCCGGCTGAAACCGCCTTCCTCGCCGCCAACGGGATCAGCGCCCAGCACCTGTACGACTACGCGGAGGACTTCGCTCAGGAAGGGATGCCGGACTTTGGCACGGCGATTGGCATCGAACTCGTGCGGCGCGACTACTTCCTGAATGTGCAGCACGGCCGTCCCTCGCCGCTGGTGCTCGACTCCGCGGGCCTGCCGAGCCGGGGGGCGACCCTCCACGGGATCGCCTGGCTGCCGCGTCTCCTGCCCAAGGCGCGGGCCAAGCTCCGGGGGGAACTTGCCCCCTCGCTGATGTACAGCTGCGGCGGCGACCGGACTTTCTTTCAGGCCCACGACATTCATCCGGCCGAATTTTTGAGCGTGGTCTGGCGGAGCCCCGACGACGATGCGGTCGCGGCTTGGGTCGCGGCCCGCACGGCGGCCAAGTAGCCGCCCGGACCGGTTGAACCGCAAGCAAAGTCGGGGTTGGCGACGCGGGTGCCGATCTATTCCCAAAACACGGTATCGCCGGACCAAATTTTTTATCCGGCGGTGCGCGGCTGCGGATTGACGATCTGCTCCTGAAGGCCATGCTCACCGCTCATTGCTCACCCCAGTCCTGCAGGAGGCGCTTTACCCATGAAATACACCCTGAACGTGAACGGCCAGTCTCAGACCGTGGATGTGGCCCCCGATACCCCCATGCTCTGGGTGCTCCGCGATACCCTCAACCTGACCGGCACCAAGTTTGGCTGCGGGCTTGGCCAGTGTGGCGCCTGCACCATCCATGTCGGCGGCATCCCGATGCGCTCTTGCATGCTGCCCGTCTCCACGGCCGTGGGCATGAAGCTGACCACGATCGAGGGTCTGTCGCCGACCGGTGAGCATCCCTTGCAGAAGACCTGGTGCGACGGCGATGTGCCCCAGTGCGGGTACTGCCAGTCGGGCCAGATCATGACGGCGGCCGCGCTGCTTGCCTCGAATTCCCAGCCCACCGACGACGAGATCAACGGCGCCATGGCGGGTAACCTCTGCCGCTGCGGCACCTACACCCGGATCCGCGAGGGAATCAAACGCGCAGCCGCCATGGCCGCGCCCTCCGCCTAATCCTCCATCGCACCCTCCATGAGCAACTCCACGATGGACCGCCGTTCCTTTCTTCGCCTCTCCGGCCTCACCGGCACCGGCCTTTTCCTCAGTTTCGCCCTCAAGAATGGCACTGAGGTCTACGCCGCCTCGGCCCAATCTCCCGCCGGACTCACGCCCAACGCCTTTCTCCGAATCGCGCCGGATGGCTCCGTATCCATCTCCTCACACAAGCCGGAAGTGGGTCAGGGCATCCGCACCGCCCTTCCCATGCTCGTGGCTGAGGAGCTCGAGGTCGACTGGAAATCCGTGACCGTCATCCCTGGCGATCTCGACCCGGCCTACAGTATCCTCGGGATGAACCAGTCGGCGGGTGGCAGCAACTCAACGCCGACGTCCTACGATCCCCTGCGCCGCATGGGTGCCATGGGCCGCACGATGCTTGTCGCCGCCGCCGCCAAGACCTGGAATGTCGCGGCCAGCGAATGCGTGGCTGAGGCCGGCTTCGTCCATCATCGCGCCTCCGGCCGCAAGGCCGGCTACGGCGAGCTGGTCGCCGTCGCCGCCACCCTCCCCGCCCCCGACGTCAAGGACGTCGTGCTCAAGGACCCCAAATCTTTC
>CAMAXB010000024.1 GCA_945862035.1 Opitutus sp. GAS368 | reverse complement strand
TAGGAGGCGTTTGCGCATGGGGCAATGGAGCAAAACGTCAGGGGATCCGCAAGCGGGAGCGGCGAGCCCTCGTTAATCTTGGCGGAGACGGCGGGAGCTTGCACGCGACCATTTCCTCCGCTGGGATCGGAGGGCAGGGGTGGCTCGCCCACTCCGGCGCCCCTCGTTGGCTTGCCCCGTTAACGCCTACCCCCTTCGTTATGAATCCTTCGAATCCGTCCCGCCGGACGTTTATGGGCGCGTCCGCCCTGGCTGCCGCTGGTCTCCTGCTCGCGCCGCGTCGCCTGCTGGGTGTCGAGGCCCCTGCGGTGGTCGGCCGCCGCCTACAGACCATCCGCCTCGGGTTCATCGGCGTCGGCCGCCAGTCGATCGGGCTGATGAATAACCTCAGCAAGGTCCCGGGTGTCGAGGTCGTGGCCGGGGCCGATGTGTATGCGATCAAGCGCGAGCGCTTCGAGCGCCGGGTGCGGAAGGCTTACGCTGAACAGGGGCGGGCGGAGCCGGCCTTGCAGCTTTACACGGATTACCGCGAGCTGCTCGCCAGCCCGGACGTGGATGCCGTCGTGATTGCCTCGCCCGATCACTGGCACGCCCTGATGGCAATTCATGCCTGCCACGCAAGGAAGGATATTTTTCTGGAGAAGCCGCTCACGCTGACAATCAGGGAAGGCCAGGAATTGGTGCGGGCGGTCCGGGCCCATGGCGTGGTCCTGGCGGTCGGCAGCATGCAGCGCTCGGCTGTCAATTTTCAGCACGCCGCGGCGATGGTGCAAAAAGGCGCGCTCGGGAAGATTTCGGAGGTACTCGTTCATGTCGGGGCCAATCCGCACCCCAAGCCGTTTGACTTGGTGCCTCAGGAGGTTCCCGCCGGTCTGGACTGGAAGGCGTGGAACGGACCGCTGCCGCTGATGCCGTTCCACGATAACCTGAATCCCGCGATCACCCTTGAGCCGGAGCAGAACGAGAAGATCTGGGGCGCCTGGCGCTGGTACAAGGAGACTGGCGGTGGCTACATGACTGACTGGGGTGCGCACATGATTGATATCGCCCAGTGGGGGCTGAGCATGGACCACAGCGGTCCGGTCCACGTCGCTCCCGCCACCGCGGATAAACCGCTCACCTATCGGTACGCGGGCGGGATCGAAATGCGCATTGCCTCGTTTGACGAGGGACGTCAGGGCGTAAAGTTCATCGGCGAACGGGGTTGGATCAAGGTGTCGCGCGGCCAGTACGATACGTCGCTGCCCGAACTCGGCTTGGAAAAGTTGCCCGAGCACTTTGTCTTCACGTCGCACTACCTCGATTTTATCGAATCCATCCGCCGGCGGAAGGACCCGATCGTGCCGGTCGAAATCGGCCACCGCACCTGCGTCAGCTGCACCCTGGGCAACATCGCGCATGAGCTCGGACGCCCCCTGAAGTGGGACCCGCTGGGCGAGACCTTCGTCGGCGACCCTGAGGCCAACGGTCGTCTCCACTACGCGTATCAGAACGGATACTCGCTCGTCTGAGCTTATTAACCCACTCCTCGCGCTCCCTTATGTCTCTCCGCTGTTTCCTGACCCTCTGCACTCCTCTTGTCCTTTCCGCACTGGCCTTCGCCCAGAACGCCGCGCCAGAGCCAACGGCACCGCGGAGTGCGCCCCCCGCGGCGGCTGCGCCCGTGGAGCCGACGCTGGCTTGGCACGACGTGACGGCCTGGGGGGTGGAAGGCCGGGCGTGGGGCGACAAGGAGCGCAAGCGCTGGTTTGACCGCCTCCCTGCGGTGGCTGACGGCCGGGTGACGCCTGCGGTCTGGAACTTGAGCCGGGACAGCGTGGGCATGATGGTGCGATTTAAGACCGATGCCGTAGTGATCTGGGCGGACTACACGCTGTTGAACAGCCGCCTCAATGGGGCCAACATGACGCCGATTGCCTCCAGTGGACTGGATTTGTACGCCCGCAATGCCGAAGGCGCGTGGCGCTGGGTCGGGGTCACTCGGCCTGAAGGTAAAACGGTCCGCCAGGAGATCATCGGCGGTCTGGCGCCGGGTTTGCGCGAGTATGCCGTTTACCTGCCATTGCGGAACGGCATCGAGTCACTTTCGCTTGGCGTACCTCCGTCCGCGACTTTTGAACCGCTTGCGCCGCGCGCGGAGAAGCCGATCGTCTTTTACGGCACGTCCATCACGCACGGCGCGAGTGCATCGCGTCCGGGCATGGTGCACACCGCCATTTTGGGCCGCCGCTTTGACCGGCCGGTCGTCAACCTCGGGTTTTCTGGTAACGGCCGGATGGATGCCGCCGTGGGCGAACTGCTGGTGGCGATCGATGCCTCCGTCTTCGTGATCGACTGCCTGCCCAACATGGGTGCCGCTCTGGTGCGCGAACGGACCGTCCCCCTCGTGAACCAGTTGCGCGCCGTCCATCCGACGACTCCGATCGTTCTGGTCGAGGATCGTCGTTACACGAACAGCTGGATTCAACCCAACCGTGACAAGGGCCATACGGCGAACCACGCGGCTCTCCGGGAAGCCTACGACCAGCTGAAGGCCGCGGGCGTGCCGCAGTTGTTCTATATTCCGGGTGACGATCTGCTGGGCCATGACGGTGAGGGCGCCATCGACGGTTCCCATCCCAACGACCTCGGTTTCCTCCGGCAGGCTGATGTGATGGAGCCCATTCTCCGAAGCGCCCTCGCCGGTCAGCGCGACTAAGGAATCCTGATGAACGGGTTCCGCCGGACCGCCCAGAGCGACCCCTTTAACATTGAGGTGCCGGACAATCACTTCACATCGGCCGTCTCGGAGTACGCGGGCTGGGGCTATTTCGATTTCCGCAGGCGCGGCGAGGGTTTTGCGGAAGGCTTTCAGAGCATGCCCGCGAACTGGGCCATCAGCTCCCCGCGCAAGCGCTGCGTCTTCCAGCTATTGGCCGAGATCACCGGCGCGGACGTCGGGTCGGCCCGGTAGGGTGTGCGGTCAGGGCGTCCGCTCGACGCGGACGTCGCGGTAGAATCGCGTCCACAGACCATCCTCGCGCCAGTTCTGGACGGCGGGGTCGATGAGGAAGTTCTTCACGTTGAAGTAGAGGGGGGCGATCGGCTGGGCCTCGAGCAGAATCATCTCGGCGGCGGCGAGCCTCTGGCGACGGGTCGCGGCATCGGTGGCGGCCGCGGCGGCGGCAAACGCCGCATCGTAGGCGGGGGAGGACCAGCGCGGGTAGTTGCCCGGTTTTCCGGTCTGAAATTCGGCCAGCACGCGCGCGGGATCGGGGACGTCGGGGATCGAGGTGATGAAGCCGATGTCGTAATCGCCGCTGCGCAGGGCGGCGAGATGGACGCGGGCCTCGCGCTGGAGCAGCTCCACCTGGATGCCCAGTTCCCGTCGCCACATCTGCTGGATGGCCTCCAGCACGGGCGCACTCGTCCAAGTGCTCAGCACGAAGCGGGGAAAGCCCTGACCACCGGGAAAGCCCGCGGCGGCCAGCAGGGCGCGGGCCTCGTCGAGCCCGCCCGGGACAAAAGGCGGCGCCACGTAGCCGTCCAGGCCCGGCGACACCAGGGTGTGCGTTGTTGCCTGATTGCCCTGCAGCACGCTGCGGACGATCGCCGCCCGGTCGATGGCAAGACTGAGAGCGCGGCGGACCCGCGAATCGGCCAGTGGTCCGCGGGTGGTGTTGAAGGAAAGGTAACGCGTTTCCTGGAGCGGCGTTTCGCGCAGGCGCGACGGGGATTCGGCGGCGTAGGTGGCGATACGGTGGGTGGGCACCGCCATGGTGATGTCGATCTGACCACTGCGGAACGCGCGCTCCTCGGCGTCCCCGTTATCGAGCGCGACAAAGTGGACCTCGCTAACGGGATAATGGCTGGCGTCCCAGTGGGCCGCCTGCCGGCGCACGACGACCCGTTGATTCGCGTCCCAGGCCGCGAGCGTGAAGGGGCCGTTACCAACGAATTTTCCGGGATTGGTCCATTCGCGGCCCTGCTGCTCGACGGCGCGCCGATTGACGGGGAGCCAGGGTCCGCTGGCGACATAGGCGAGGAACTCCGGCGACGGCTGGCGGAGCCGGATCACCAGCGTGTGTTCGTCAGGCGCGGCGAAGCCGGTCTGCGCAAAATCGCTTAGCCGACCGCGGTAGAAGTCCTCTGTGCCGGCGACATGAAAGAACAGGTCCGGCTTGGCCGCGGCGGTGGCCGGGGTGAGGATCCGCTGGTACGAGGCGATGAAATCGGCGGCGACCACCGACGTCCCGTCGGACCAGCGTCCGTTGCGCCGAAGGTAAAAGGTATAGGTCAGGCCATCGGCGGAAAGCTCCCAGCGCTCAGCGGCGGCGGGGAGCGGCGCGCCCCCGCTGGGGTCGGGGGTGACAAGGCCTTCCAGGACGGCGCGGATGATGAAGAACTCGTCGGGGAGCGTGGCCCGGGCCGGGTCGAGGGTGGCGGGTTCGTTGCGCTGGCTGATGCGCAGGACGGATTCGGCCTCGGTCGCGGCGCGGCGGGGGCAGCCGGTCAGGGCGAGCAGGGCGCACGCGGCCAGACCGAACATCACCTGCCAAGGAACGGTGCGCGACGTGGAAACCCCGTTCATGGCGGTGGGCTTCACGGCTCCAGCCACACGTGTTTGTACGGGTGGTGATCGAGCAGGGTGGGGTGCCAGCCCTTGACGTCGGGATGGACGAGGAAGACGTGCGTGTAGTGGTAGATCGGGATGAGGGGCGCGTCCTCAAGGAGCAGGGCCTCGGCCCGCGCGAGCAGGGCGTGGCGCGCGTTCGTATCGCTCGTGCGGGCCGCCTGAAAAGTGAGCTGGTCGTAGGCCGGGGAGGCCCAGCCGGTGTAATTGTTGCCGCTGTCGCTCCGCCAGAGGTTAAGGAAGGTGGAGGGATCGGCGTAGTCGCCGATCCAAACCGAGCGCAGGATCTGGAAATCGCCGGTGCGCCGGGCCGCAAGTACGCTGCGCAGTTCCTGGTTGACCAGGCGGACTTCGAGCCCGAGTTCACGGCGCCACATCTCCTGCACGGCCTCGGCCACGATCCGGTGGGTTTCGGAGGTATTGAAGGTCAGCTCGATCGAGGGTGCGCCGATGCCTCCGGGGTAGCCCGCCTCGGCGAGCAGGCGTCGCGCTTCGGCGATGTCGGTTGGCAGGCTCGCAGTTGAACGGTAGCCGGCGGTCCCGGGTGGCGTAAAAGCCGCGGCGGGTTCCTGTCCGCCCTGTAAAATGCGATCAACGATCGCGCGGCGATCAACGGCGAGCGCGAGGGCGCGCCGGACGCGCTTTTCGTTCAGGAATGGCCGGGTGACATTGATGCGGTAGAACTCGGTCCCGAGGTAGGGATCAATTCGCAGCACCTCCGGACGGTCGCGGCGGTAGGTCTCGGCCTTGCCGGCGGGCAGGGCCTCCGTGACGTGAAGCTGGCCCGCGCGGAAGGCGCGCTCCTCCGCGTCGCGGCTGTCGATCGGGTACAGATGAATCGCCTGCAGCCGCACGGTGGCCGCATCCCAATAGGTGGGTGATTTCGTGACGATGATGCGCTGGTTCGGGCGCCACTCGGTCAGGACGAAGGGACCGTTGCTGACGAGGGTGCCGACCCGGGCCCATGGGTTTCCGCGCACCGCGGCTCCGCCGCTCTTTTCAATGGTGGGCAGGTGAACCGGATACCACGCCCAGTGTTGGAGCAGGGACAGGAAATAGAGGGTGGGGTGTTCCAGGGTCAGACGGAGGGTGCGCTCGTCCAAGGCGGTGGCGCCGACCGTGCCAAAATCGGTGGAGCCGCCCTTGTGGAAGGCCTCGGCGCCTTGCAGGACGTACAGCAGGTTTGCGTTGTCGGCGGCGAGCGAGGCCGAAAGCATGCGGCGGTAGGAGGCGACAAAATCCTGCGCTGTCACCGCGTCTCCATTGGACCAGCGCGCGTTGGCGCGAAGATGAAAGGTGTAGGTGCGCGCGTCCGCCGAGGTTTCCCAGCGCTCGGCGACCCCCGGGACCGGGCTGAGGTCGGTCGGATCCTGGCCGACCAAGCCTTCGAATAGGGCCGAGATCGTGTGGAAATCGTTGGTGGCGGTGGCGAGGTGGGGATCGAGGTCGGACGGTTCCACGCCGATGCCCCGGTGCAGGACTTGTTGGCGGGACCCGCTCTGCACGGCCGTCTCGCGACCGGCGCAGCCGGCCAACAGGAACCCGCCCGCGAGGGCCAGCAGAAGACGAAGGTGCCACGTCATGGTCGGCATCAGATCCGCTCGATCAGGGCCACTGCGTGGGCTGCGATCGCAAGGCCGCGACCGATATCGTCAGAACCCTCGTTGGTGGTCGCCTTCAGGCCCACGTCCTCCGGCGTCAGGCCCGCGGAATGGGCGAGCCTGGCCTTCATCTCCGTGAGCCGCGGCGCGATCTTGGGTCGCTCCGCGACGAGTGAGGCGTCCACATTGACGATACGCCAGCCGCGCGCGCGCAACTCGGCCGCCACCGTCTGCAGCAGCCGCTGAGAATCGATGTTCTTGAAGGCCGGGTCGGTAGTCGGAAAGAAGTGACCAATGTCGGGCAGACCGGCCGCCCCGAGCAGAGCGTCGCAGATGGCGTGCGTCAGGCAGTCTGCGTCGGAGTGACCGTCGAGCCCGAAGTCCGACTCGAAGCGGACCCCGCCCAGCACAAGGGACCGGCCGGGGAGGGTGCGGTGGATGTCGTAGCCGTGACCGATACGAAGGGAGGCCATGGGCAGATCGTGGTAGCGGGCCGGTCAAGTCGCGGCGTGGGCGAGCAGGTACTCGAACCAGAGCAGGTCGGCCGGTGTCGTCAGTTTGGGATTGGGATAGGGGTTCTCGAGCAGGGCAACCGGGTGTTTGAGCAACTCGACCGCGGCGGCGTCGTCGGTCAGGCGGACGTCGCGATCCCGCGCGCGCTCATAGGCGGAGACGATCAAATCGCGGCGGAAGACCTGGGGGGTCTCCATGGCCCAGAGCCGGTCGCGCTTGAGCGGTCCAAGGCGGCCGGACTTGTGGTGAAGCTTGATGGTGTCCGTCACGCGATGGGCCAGCACGACGGCGTGTTCGCGGCGGACGATTTTGTGCAGGGTGACGAGCTGATCCGGACGGATAAATGGGCGGGCGCAGTCGTGGATGAAGACGTGGGCAATATCCGGCGGCAGGGCGGCCAGCGCCTGAGCGACCGAATCTTGGCGCTCGCGGCCACCCTTCACGAAAGTGGCCGGGGTAGGCGCGAAGGCGGAGAGCTCGAGCATTTGGCGCTGGTCGCGGTAGACCACCACGTAGTAGTCAACCACGCCGCTTTCGAGGAAGGTGGCGGCGGAGTGGGAGAAGAGGGGGCGGCCGCCGAGCGGGGCGAGAACCTTGTCCGCCACCCTGCCCTGCATGCGTGCGCCGCTTCCGGCAGCGAGGAGGATGGCAGCAGTGCGGCTCATGGTGGGGCGAAGTGAAGGGGGGAGACTGCGATTTGAACAGGAAGTTCCGCGGAAGGAGCCGCGCCTAGCCGGCTTGGGTGATCTCCGCCAGGATGGCCCGGGCGGCCGCGACGGGGTCCGGAGCCTTGAAGATGGGGCGTCCGACCACGAGGAAGTTGGCGCCGGCGCGTGCGGCCTCGCCCGGGGTCATTACGCGGGTCTGGTCGTCGGCCTTGGCGTCGCGCGGCCGAATGCCGGGCGTGACCAAGGCGACCCCGGGGGGCAGCACGGCGCGCAGCGGAGCGATTTCGAGCGGAGAGCAAACCAGGCCCCGCAGGCCCGCTTCCACGGCGAGCTGGCCGAGACGCACGACCTGTTTCTCAGGGGAGTCGGGCACGCCCGTCTCCGCCAAACCCTGGGCGCTGGTCGACGTGAGGACCGTGACGCCAAGGAGCAGCAGGTGCGGGGCGTGTTGCTGCTGGGCCTTGACCGCCCACTGCATCATTTCGCGCCCGCCGGAAGTGTGGAGAGTGAGCATCCCGATCGGCAGGCGGGAGACGGACTCGACGGCCTTCGCGACCGTGTTGGGGATGTCGTGCAGCTTGAGGTCGAGAAAAACCTTGAAGCCCAGACCGGCAATTTCCTGCACGCAGTCGGGCCCGCAGGCGGTGAACATTTCCAAGCCCACCTTGATCCACCGGACCGTGCCTTGCAGGGGACGAAGCGCGGGGATGACATCGCGGGGAGATTGGGCGTCGAGGACGAGGATGAGGTCGCAGGCCATGGTCGCCCTTCAGTGCATGCTAATCCGCGCCGACCGAAAGAAAATTCGTGCGGGTGAAATTTGGCGTTCAAACAAGGCCGGGACCCGCTTTAGTCCATGGGTGCGCCTCTGCCTTTCGAGCCCCGCGAAGCTGAACCTCTTCCTCGCCATCACCGGAAGGCGGGCGGACGGGTTTCATGACTTGGTCTCGCTCGCCGTCCCGCTGGCCTTTGGTGACGAATTGGTGACGGAGCTTTTGCCCGGGACGGACACCGGGGGTGGGGCGTTCACGCTCACCTGTGACGATCCGGCGGTGCCGGCCGACGGGTCCAATCTTGTTCTGAAGGCGGCCGCGGCGTTTGCTGAGGCGACCGGCTGGCGGGGGCGGGTGGCCTTTCACCTGACGAAGCGGATTCCCATGGGGGCCGGCTTGGGGGGTGGCAGCAGCAACGCGACGACGGCGTTGCGGGCGCTCAATAGCTTGACGGGGCATCCTCTCGACCCGGGTGCGCTGGCGACCGTGGCGGCACGGATCGGTTCGGACTGCATGCTTTTTTTGCGGGGAGGGCCGGTGATCATGCGCGGACGCGGCGAGCGGATTGAGCCAGTCGCAGATCGGGGCCGATTGGTGGGGCGCGAGGTGCTGATCTTCAAACCGGCCTTTGCCATTCCCACGGCCTGGGCCTACGGACGGCTGGCGGCGGGCCAGCAGTACCTGCCTGCGGCGGAGGCGGAGGCGCGACTGGCCTGGTGGAGCGGCTCCGCGGAGGCGCCGGCCGAGGATCTGCTGCTGAACACGATGGAGGCGCCGGCCTTTGAGAAATTTCCCGCGCTGCCCGTGCTGCTGGAGCGGCTGCGCTCGGAGTTCGGCCTGGGCGCGCGCATGAGCGGCAGTGGCAGCGCCTGTTTCGCGCTGCTCACGCCGGAAACGCCGCGCGAGAAGGTGGCGACCATGATTCGGGAGGCATGGGGCGGCTCCGCTTTTGTCGTGGCCACCCGGATCGTCGGCTGAATTCTACAAAAGCCAGTTGACCCTTGGGCGCGGCGGGGCGTTAACCTCCGGACGCCCGAACTGCGCTGCAAGGCGCTTACTGCATGCCCGACGTCCGTCCCAAGGAAGAGTATTCCGTGCAAGGCATCTCCGCCTCGCAGGGAATCGCGTACGGTCAAATCTTCCTCTACATCCAAACGGAGATCGAGGTGCCCGTTTACCACGTCAATCCGGAGAAGCGGATGGAGGAGATTGGCCGCTTCGAGGTCGCGCTGCTCGCGACGCGCCAGCAAATCCAGCAGATCCAGGCGCAGGTGGAGAAAAATCTCGGGCCCGATGAGGCGCGGATTTTTGATGCCCACCTGATGGTGCTGGAGGACCAGGCGCTGATTGCAGAAACCTTCCGGGAGTTCGAACTCAACGGCCATAACATCGAGACCTGCTTCAACACGGTTTCCCGGCGCTACATCAAGGCCTTCGACGAGATCGATGACGAATATCTGCGCGAACGCGGGGGTGATCTGCGCGACGTGGCCCAGCGGGTCCTCCACAATCTTCTGGGACGGACGGGTGGCGGCCAGAAGCTGAGCGAATTGGTCGACAAGCGGATCGTGGTGGCGAACGACATCTCGCCCTCGGACGCCGCGGGGATCGACCGGTCCCAGGCCTTTGGGATTGTCACGGATACCGGGAGCAAGACGAGCCACGCGGTCATTGTTGCGCGGTCGATGAAGATCCCCGCGGTGGTGGGCGTGCGCGACCTGACGAAGCGCCTGCGCAACGGGGATTGGGTAATCGTGGATGGTTACGACGGGGTGGTGATCGTGAACCCGTCGGAACAGACGTTGTTCCGCTATGGTAAGATCCGTCTGCAGAAAAAGAGCTTCGAGCAGCGCCTGATGGAGGCGGTGCGCCTGCCGGCCATCACTCAGGACGGCACCACCGTTCCCCTGCGGGCGAACATCGAGCACGCGGAGGAGACCGCGTTGGTCAAGGAGTACGCGGCGGATGGCGTTGGGCTGTTCCGCACCGAATTCCTGTACCTCAGCGCGACCAAGCTGCCCAATGAGGCCGAGTTGTTCGCGTCCTACCGTGACACGGTCGCGGCCCTCGCGCCGGCTCCGGTGGTGATCCGGACCCTGGACCTCGGCGGCGACAAGCCGATGGTCGGTGCCCCCGGCCTTTTCCCGCAGGAGCAGAACCCCTTCCTCGGGTTTCGCGCGATCCGCTTCTGCTTGGAGCACCTCGATTTGTTCAAGACGCAGCTGAGGGCGATCCTCCGGGCCAGTGCCCACGGCAAGGTGCTACTGATGTACCCGATGATCAGCGGCCGCGAGGAACTGGGCCGGGCCAATGCCGTGCTGGCGACGTGCAAGGCAGAACTTATGGCGGAGGGACAGCCGTTTGATCCGGATCTGGCCGTCGGGAGCATGATCGAGATTCCGAGCGCAGCGGTGACGGCGGATCTCCTCGCCCGTGAATGCGATTTCTTCAGTATCGGGACCAACGATCTCATCCAGTACCTGCTGGCAATTGACAGGGTCAATGACCGCATCGCGCACCTCTACGAGCCCACGCACCCCGCAGTCCTGCGTACGCTCAAGCACGTGGTGGACGAGGCGCACAAGGCGGGCATCAAGGTCAGTGTCTGCGGCGAGATGGCGGGCGATCCCGTTTACACCGCGCTGCTCCTCGGACTGGGGGTGGATGAGCTCAGCATGACTCCGCCTTCGCTGCCGGCCGTGAAGTACCTCGTGCGTGCGCTGACGATGGCGGAAGCCCGGGCTCTTGCGGCGCAGGCGCTCGCGCTTGATGCGCCCAAGGAAATTTACGCGCTCTGCGATGCCTTTTGCAGCGCACGGCTCAAGCCGCAGTAGCCGACTCGCCTAGTCAACGAAGCGGTATCTGATCCGCAGCGACCCGCCGGTGGCGGTGCCCGGATTGTAGGCAAGGCGGGCGCGGTCGTGTGGCCAGCGGTCCTTCCACGTAAGATCGATCGAGTCGGAAAGGGTGAAGACGTGAAAAGGCTGGCCCTCCATGATGACCACCAATTGGGCGGTTCCGTTGAGCTGGCCCTCGACCTGAAGCCGGAGTTGCTTGACCGGGCCCTGACCGGCAGTCTTCCCAATCGAAAGCCGCTCGGCCTGACCGGTGTCGGTGACGCTGATGATCGGATCCGCGTCCCGGCAGCCGGTGAGCAGGGCAAGGAGCAGCAGGCTCAGGCTGACCAAGGTGGGTCGGAGACGGGCGGGACTAACCATGGACCTATCGCACACCGCCCGACGGCGGGAGGTCAATGGCGATCGAGGTAGGTAGGCCGAGGCCCGAGGGGAAAAACGGCGGAAGGAGTTGCACCGGGGTGGGGGAGGCATTTCCTCGGTGAATGGCCAACTCCCCGCATTGCGCCCCCGCCCTTGAAGTCACCCGCCGCGACGCGCTGAGGGCGCTGGGCGCCACCGCAGCCATGGTTGGTCTGGGCTCTGCGCTTGCGCCATCGCTGATGGCGCAGCCCACCCCGGCCTCCGGCTACACGTTGGGGAAGCTTGAGTATCCTTACAATGCCCTGGAGCCACACATCGATGCCGCGACGATGGAGATCCATCACAGCCGTCACCACCAAGCGTACATCACGAATGCCAACAACGCGCTGAAGGACCACCCGGGCCTGCTCGCGCTGACGCCGCATGAACTCATGGCCAATCTCGACCGGGTGCCCGAAGGCATCCGTACGGTGGTGCGCAATAATGCGGGCGGTCATGTCAACCACGCCTTTTTCTGGCAAACCATCGGACCGGCGGCCTCGACGGGAAAGCCCAGCGCCGAACTCAGCCAAGCGCTGGAAGCGGCGTTTGGCGGCTTCGATGGCTTTAAGACCCGCTTTGCCCAGGCCGCGACCTCGACCTTCGGCAGCGGCTGGGCGTGGCTCGTCATCAAGGGCGGCCAGCTCGCGGTGATCTCCACCCCCAATCAGGACTCACCCCACATGCAGGGTGCGCAGCCCCTCCTCGGGATCGACGTGTGGGAGCACGCTTACTACCTCCGCTACCAAAACCGCCGCGCGGACTATATCACGGCGTTCTGGAACGTGGTGCAGTGGGAGCGGGTTTCCGCTTTCCACCGGGCGGCCGCGGTCTGAAGCCTTCCGGGCAGGCCGGGCGCAAAAAAGCCGCGGAGAGCGTCCGCGGCTTGAAGGCTGACTTCAGGAGGAACGGTCAGGGCACGATCAGACCGGTGGCGGGGCGGTTCTGCGCGGCCTTGCCGGTGACGCCGAAGAACTCGACCATGTGGGAAACCTCGGCGTAGCCGCGGGACTTCAGGAGATCCTCAACCTGGGCAAGCGCGGCCCGCAGCTGCGCGGACGTAGCCGCATCAAGGGCCTCCACCGAGTTGTCCCCCTTGTTCACCACGTGATAAATCATCTCGTTGCCGAGGCTGAGCTGGTACAGACTGGTGCCGTTATGGAAATAGCAGCGGCGGACCAGCCCCAGTTGCTCAAATGCAGCAAGGCAGCGATAGACCGTTACCAGATCGCAGGCGGAACCAGCCAAGTCGCCATGAATCTGCTCGATACTGGCCGGCAGGGAGCGCTTGATCAGCGCGTCCAGAATCGCAATGCGCGGCTGCGTGATGCGCAGCCCGGCGGCCTTGAGGCGCGCACAGGCGAGATCGAGTGGAGTGGACTGGGAACTGGGCGAGGTTTTCACTTTGTGGTTTGTTTGCAAAATCAGCGGCGGCAATCTTCTTGCGTTACTCCTAATGAGTCGCGCATGAAGCGAGGGTCAAATGTAAAGAGATGGGCTTAGTTTGGGTTTATTTTAAAATAGAATGGTGCGAAATGTGACGGACAAGTGCCGATGGGAATCTCAAACCGGTCTTTTCAACGGATAGTGCGGCCTTCTGCCGTTGATGCACAAATAGAAAATACATTATGCAGGATTTGGATTTCGACGAAGTGGTTTCATTAATTTGCAAGGAGGACGGTCGTTTCGACCGGCCGGCCTACCAATTTCTCCGCCAAGGTCTCGATGCGACAGTCAAGGAACTGAAGAAGCGGGACGCAAAACGTGCGCAGCAATCCCTGCACGTGAGTGGCCCGGAGTTGCTCGAGGGCCTAAAGGATTATGCCCTCGAGCAGTATGGCCCGCTGGCCAAGACCGTTCTGAATTCCTGGGGGATCACGCGTGGTGCCGACTTCGGCGACATGGTTTTCAATCTGATCGAATACAATGTCTTCAGCAAAACGGACGCCGACCGGCGCGAGGATTTTTCTGACACCTACACGTTTGAGGATGCGTTCGTAAAGCCGTTCCTGCCTGCGCGTCCGCGGGCGGATACCAGCCCCCGGGGGAGCGTTTGATTCGCGCCCCCGGGGTTCGGGCGTGACCGGCGCGCGCGCGCGGTGCAAGCTGACGGTTCATGGCCAAATCTTCCTCCCTTTCCGCCGACCTCGCCTTGTTGGAGCCCTTTTGGCGGGAGACGATTGAGCGTGTGGTCCTGCCCAACGGCGTGACGCTTCTGCTGAAGGCGGACCCCGCCTCGGCCATCGCCTCCGTGCAGGTCTGGGTGAAGACCGGCAGTATTCATGAGGGGACCAAGCTGGGCGGAGGTCTGTCCCACTATCTTGAGCACATGCTGTTCAAGGGCACGGAGCGCCGCGCAGGTCGCGAGATTTCGGCAACGATCCAAGCGCATGGCGGCTATATCAACGCCTACACAACCTTCGACCGCACGGTTTACTACATCGATATCCCGGCGAACCACGCCACGGTCGCCGTCGATGTCCTGGCGGATACCGTTCTGCACTCCACGCTGCCTGCGGACGAGGTTGAAAAGGAAAAGCAGGTGATCCTGCGCGAGATCGCAATGGGACAGGATGATCCCGACACCCGCTTCTACGAGAGTTTCTTCGACACCGCCTATCGCGTGCATCCCTTCCGGCTGCCGGTGATCGGTCATCGCGATGTCTTTGCTGCACTCACCCGCGATGACCTTGTTGCCTACTATCGCGCGCGCTACGTGCCGGACAATCTCGTGGTGGTGGTCACCGGTGGCGTGGATCCGGTCGCGCTGCGCGCGGCCGTGACCAAGCATTTTGGGTCCGCGCCCCGGCGCGAACTCGCGCCCGTTTATCTGCCCGACGAGCCGCCGCCGCAGGCGCCGCGGAGCCTTCACCGCTATGAGGAGATTGAGCTGACGCGCGCGGGGCTGGCCTGGCCGATTCCCGGTCTCGCCCATCCGGATGCCCCGCCGCTGGACTTGCTGGCGATGATCCTGGGCCACGGTGACAGCTCCTTGCTCTGGCAGTCCGTGCGTGAAAAGGCGCGGCTCGTGCATTCGATTGATGCGGCCAGCTGGAGCCCGGGAACGACCGGTCTCTTCTATGTTTCCTTCACCTGCGACGGGGCCCGCCGGGAGCCCGCCGCGGCCGCCGTCCACCGGGAACTTGCCCGGGTCGCCCGCTCTGGATTCACCATAACCCAGATCCGCAAGGCCGTGCGGCAGCTCGTCGTGGGGGAAATCAACACCCGCAAGACGGTCGCCGGCCAGGCTTCGCGTCTGGGCATGGCCGAGGTCGTGGTGGGTGATCTCCACTATACCCGGGGCTACTTCGACCGGCTCCGCCAAGTCACCCCGGCGGTGCTCAAGCGTGTGCTGGCCGCCTACCTCCGGCCTGAGCGGCTGATCTCGGTTTCGCTCAATCCGACCTCGAGCGCTCCGGCCGCGTCCGCCGCCGCGACGGCCGCGTCGTCAGCGGGAACTGCCTTCGAGGAAGTGCGGCTGCCCAATGGCGCGCGGATCCTGCTCCGCCCGGATCGACGCCTGCCGAACCTGCATCTGCGGGTGCTGTTTCATGGCGGGGCCTCGTTCGAGGACCCGGCCCGACGCGGCGCCACCAGCCTGCTTGCAACCGTCATGACGAAGGACACGAAGCGGCTAACGTCGGCCGCGGTCGCGCAGCGAATCGAAGAAGTGGGCGGCGCGTTCCATCCCTTTGCGGGCACCAACAGCTTTGGCGTGGCGGCGGAGGTGCTGCCGCCCGATCTCGACCGCGCCCTCGCTGCGCTTTTCGGCGCCCTCTTCGCGCCGGCCTTCCGCGCCGCGACAGTGGCGACGGAGCGCGATGCCCTGCTCGCCGAACTCGCGCAGGATTCCGACGACGTGGTGACGTTTGGGCGAAAGCTGCTGCGGAGGAAATTTTTCGGGGCTCACCCGCTCTCGGTCGAGCCCTCGGGCACCGAGGAGGGGGTGCGGGCAATCACGGCGGCTGATCTCAGGGCCCTCCATGCCCGGCTGGTCATTGCGCCCAACGCGGTGCTGGTGGCGACCGGTGACTTCGTGGTCCGGGACCTGCTGCCGCGCCTAAGAACCCTGCTGGGGCGGCTGCCGCGGGGAGACTTCGACCTCCCGGTGCGGCGTCATGCGGGTGCGGCCGAGCCGGGCGAGTTCGTCGAGCATCAGCCGCGCCAGCAGGCGGTCGTCTACCAGGCCTTCCCCGGTCCCGGCCTGCTCGATCCCGACTTCGACGTGGCCGAGGTCGCCGACGAGTTGTTCAGCGGCATGTCATCGCGGCTGTTCGAGCGCGTCCGGGAGGAAAAAGGCCTCGCTTACTTCGTCCGCTCCGGCCGGGTGGTGGGGCTGCACACGGGCATGTTCTATTTTCAGGCGGGAACCGCCCCGGGGCGCGACGGTGAGGTCCTGGCGGAGATTGACGCCGAGGTCGCGCGGATGGCCGCCGGGGGAATCGAGGTGGGCGAGCTGCTGCGCTGCCAGACGCGGCTCAAGGCCGCACGCCGGATGAGCCTGCAGACGAATGCCTCCCGCGCCATGCAGGCCGGATTGAACGCGCTCTATGGCCAGCCCCTGGAGGATCTGGCGGGCTATGATGCGCGGATCGATGCGATCACGATCGCGGCCCTCGGACGATTTGCGCAGGCGCGGCTGCGGCGCGAGTTGCGCACGCAGCTGGTGGTCAAGCCGTGACGAATCTCGCGGATCTCTTCCCCGCGGAGGATTTCCGCTTTCACCTGACGCTGCGGCGCGGGGACCTGGCGGCCTTTTTCGCTCCGACCCCGCAGCATGATCGGCTCACCCGCGAGCGGGTCCGCTGGCTCGAGGAAGCTCCGGCGCGCCATGCTGCGTTGACCACCGGGGCGGAGCCCCTGCTGGCAGAGTTCGCCCGCTTGGCGGGCCTGCCGCCGGGGGTGACCGTGACGGCGGCGGGGGCGGCGCTCGAGCCGGACTTCCTGCTTTTGGCGCCAGACGCCGCGGGCCTATTTCGCCTCCGGGCGGGTGCCCTTTGTTTTCCCACGATGTGGGCGCTGGAGGAAAAGCTGGGTCACACGCTCGAGGAGATCCACGAGGGGGTCCCCGGGCTCAACCCGGCGCTGGGCGGTCCGCTCAACCAGTTTCTGGCGCGTCTGAAGCCGGGACCCGCCTACCTGCGGGCCAACTGGGGCCTTGCGGCCACCCCCGAGCTGAATCTGCATCCGGCCCTCAAACGCCCGCGCCTCGCGCTTCCGCTGGACCCGACGCGCGTCTGGCTGCGGGTGGAGCATCAGGCGCTGGCGGCGCTCCCGGAAACGGGCGGAGTGGTCTTTGGCCTTCGCATCGCGTTGGTGCCGCTGGGCGACGTTCTGGCCGATGCAGCGGTCCGCACGAGTTTTCACCGGGCCCTGCGCACCATGCCGGAGGCGCTGGCTGCCTACAAGGGTCTCGCGCCGGTGCGGGCGGCCCTGCTCGCGCTACCCGAGCAGACCGTCGTCGCCGGTCCCGGCGAAGCGTTTTAGCCGGTGGCCGGCCGCTTCTCAACCAGACCACCGCTCCACTTGAGCTTGGTGCGCACGATGCTGAAGTGGGAGTGATCGCGCCGCTGCACCAGGGGCAGCTTGAGGTGGGAGATCGTGATCTCGACCGGCGAGTCCTCGCAGACGGTGAGATTGCGCTGGCCGTCCAGCGCAACGAGCAGATGACCCTCCTCGGTGCGGTTGTAGACCTTCAGCTTCACCCCTTGGCGAAAAATGATTGAGCGGTTGCTCAGCGTATGCGGACAGATGGGCGTCATCGCGATCACCTCCGCATCCGGGTGAACAAGGGGTCCGCCGGCGGACAGGTTGTAGGCGGTTGATCCCGTGGGCGTGGCGAAAATCAAGCCGTCGCACAGGTACTCGGTGACGAGGTCGTCGTCCGCCACGACTTCAAGGCGCACGATGCGCGAGTTGATCTCGGCCTTGATCAGAACATCGTTCAGCGCGAGATCGTGGCGTCCGGGGCCGGTCGAGCAATCGAGGATGGAACGGTGCGCGAGACGGAAATCTCCCGCGAGCAGGGCCGGGAGGCTGGTCGCCGCCTCTTCCGCCGAGAAGGTGGTGAGGAAACCGAGACTCCCCCGGTTGACGCCGATGATCGGCACGGATTCGCGGGCCGCCTCCTTGGCGGCACCGAGCAGCGTGCCGTCGCCGCCAATCACGCAGCAGGCGTCCCAGCCCTTCAGGAAACCATCCGCGAGGGGAAAGCCTTCGGTCTCCTTGGTCTCGACCCCGGCCGCGCGGGCGATGCGGACGAGCGTCTTCGCCAATTCGGGAGCGCCGGATTTCTGTCCGTTGACGACGAAGGCGAGTTTGCGAATGGGCAACATGAGAGCGGGCGGCGTTTCAGGGGCGGCGAGCGGGAACGGGGTAAGGCTGCCTCAGCGCACGACTTTGGCGAGCCCGATCAGGAACTCCCGATTGCCGTCCGTGCCGGTGAGCGGCGACTCCATGGAGCCGGTCAGACGGGCCCCGGGAAGCGTGGTCTGGGCGAAGGCCGTGACGTCCGCAAGTACCCGCTCCTGCACCACGGGATCGCGAATCACGCCCTGACCCTTGTCGACCTCGGCGCGACC
>CAMAXB010000023.1 GCA_945862035.1 Opitutus sp. GAS368 | reverse complement strand
CGCTGGGGCAGCTGCTTGAGCTGTACCGCGCCTTCGGCCAGCATCTCCCGGAAACCGCCGCCATTCTCGAGCGCGCCGTCGCGGCGGCCGATCTTCTCGTTTCCAGCTACCTGTTTCCGCTCAACCGGGGTGTAGCCGACCGCCAGGGCGTGCCCTTCGCCACCTTCGCCTTTGCCCACCACGTCGTGCCCTCGCCGGATTATCCGCCGGAGCGGATGCCCTCGCCCGCCTGGCTGGGACCGAACGTCCGCCGCACATGGAATCGCTGGCTCTGGCGGACCGCCGACCGGGTGGCCGACGCGCTGGTGAACCGGGCAATCGCCGGGCCGCTGCGCGCCGCCGGATTGCCGGGGGCGCGCGGATTCTTTTCGACGCCCGCCGATTGCGTGCTGGTCGGTGTATCCGAGTCTTTGATGCGTCCGGCCGGCGCCGGGCTGGATCCCCGCTTTCATTTCAGCGGCTACTGCCGCTGGCAGTCGGCCGTCGAGCCCGCCATTGACGCGGAGCTCCAGACCTTCACGGGTGGGGACCGGGTGCCGGTGCTGACCTTTGGCAGCATGGTCGACCATGATCCCACGGCCACCCTTCGCCGTTTCCTCGAGGCTTGGCCGCGGGACCGCCGAATCATCCTGCAGCACGGCTGGACGCGGTTCGAGGTGCCCGCCGGCCACCCGCAGATCCAGGTGGTGGGCAAGGTTTCCCATGACCAGCTGTTCGCGCATGCGAGTGTCGTGATCCACCACGGCGGCGCGGGCACGACGGCCAGCGCGCTCCACGCGGGCGTGCCGCAGATCATCGTTCCCCACATTGCGGATCAGGCCTTCTTCGGTCGCGAGATCGAGCGACTCGGCTGCGGTTTTCGGCTGTCCCGCCGCCGGTGGCCCGAGCGCCTTGCCGGGGCGCTGGATCGGCTGGAAGCGGATCAGCGCGCAGCCCGGCGCGCAGCCGAGGTGCGGCGGCAGCTCCAGCGGGAGGACGGGCCGGCTCGGGCCGTGACCCTCCTCGAAAACTTTGTGGCCGAGCAGCACCGGAGGCGGGCTGAACCTGCGGCGCCGACGGGCTAAATGCAGACGCGTCGGGCGGTTCGTCGACGGAAGGCGCTCGGCGTGCAGCCGCGGGCGCGCTGAAACAGGCGGTTAAAAAAGGAGATCTCGGAAAATCCGCTGGCGTGGGCGATTTCAGCGATCGGCCGCAACGTGCTGACGAGATCGCGGCAGGCGGCCTCAAGCCGCACCTCCTGGAGAAATTCGCTCACGGTCCGTCCAGCGTGTCGGTGGAAGCGGCGGGAGAAGGTCGACTTGCTCAGACCCGTGGCGGCGAGCAACTGGTCGAGGCGGATGGGCTCCCGGAAATTCGCGAGGAGAAACCGGACCGCCACCCGCACGGCATCCTGATGACCGCTCTCCGCTGAAGGCGAAAGCCGGCGGCTGGAGAGAAACTCGCGTTCGCGGATGGTTGCTCCCGCCGTGATCGCGAGCATTTGCAGCAGCGCGCCCAGCCGGCCTGGCGCCGCCGCGCCGGCCATGGGCGGAAACAATTGGGCAATGCGCGCGGCGGCGGCCCCGCGGAAACGGATGCCGCGCCCCGCCTCGGCAAAATGGGCGGCAAGTCCCTGCGTCTCAGGAAAGGCCCAGAAAGGATGCTCGGGCGGAAAGAGCCATTGCACCGCCCAGCCGGACGTCGCGCCCTGCGTCTGCCATGTGTGGGGCACGTTGGATCCCAGCAGGACGACGTCTCCCGCCTCGAAAGCCGCGATGTGGTCGCCGACGAAGCGCGTGCCCCGACCCGACTCGAAGACGATCAGCTCAAGCGCCTGGTGGTAGTGCCAGTGGGCGCCCTCCCCTTTGATCCGCAGCCGGCTCCACGGCGAAAGCACCACCTGGACCTCGCTGAGACTTTCGTCCCAGCGCAGCAGCCGAAACGAATGGCCGCCACGAAGCGGAATTCGCTCGCGTACGCCGAGGCGCGGGGAGTCCCGGTTTGCCATGCAGCGGATACGGCTGACACAATTGACATAGAAGTCGAGACGGGAACCCTAGCCAGCCGGCCCTTAAACAGGCATACTCGCGCTCCCCCGCCATCCCCGATGGCCACTGATCCGTCCCGCCTTCCATCCACCCCATGAAGACCCGTTCCCAGATTCCCGTGCCCAAGATCGCCTTTGAGGGCACCGGCACCGCCAATCCCCTCGCCTTCCGGCACTACAACCCCGACGAGGTCGTCGACGGCCGCCCGCTATCCGAGCACCTGCGCTTTTCCGTGGCCTATTGGCACGCGTTCCGCGGGACCGGCGGAGATCCGTTTGGCCCCGGCACGATCCGCCGGCCATGGGAGGAGGGGCGGGACGCGCTCTCGGTCGCGAAGAAGCGCCTCGATGCGGCCTTCGAGTTCTTCCAGAAGATCCGCGTCCCGTTCTGGTGTTTCCACGACCGCGACATCGCACCCGAGGGACGGACGCTGGCGGAGTCGAACCGCAATCTCGACCAGATCGTGGCGCATGCCAAGGCGCTGCAGCAGGCGACCGGCATCAAGCTCCTCTGGGGCACGGCCAATCTCTTTTCGAATCCCCGCTACATGAACGGCGCCGCGACCAATCCGGACGCACACGTGTTTGCCTACGCGGCGGCGCAGGTGAAGAAGGCGCTCGAGGTCACGCAGGAGCTCGGGGGCGAGAACTACGTGTTCTGGGGCGGCCGCGAGGGCTACGAGACCCTCCTCAACACCGATCTCAAGCGCGAGCAGGCCCATCTGGCGGCATTCCTTCACATGGCGGTCGACTATGCCAAGGCGATTGGCTTCGACGGCCAGTTTCTGATCGAGCCCAAGCCAAAGGAGCCCACCAAGCACCAGTATGATTTCGACGTGGCGTCGGGCATCGCCTTCCTGCGCACACACGGGCTGGCCAAGCACCTGAAGTTCAACATTGAGACCAACCACGCCACTCTCGCCGGGCACTCCTTCTCGCACGAGATCGAGGTCGCGGCCGCGGCCGGCATGCTGGGCTCGATCGATGCGAATACCGGCGATCCGCTGCTCGGCTGGGACACCGATCAGTTCAACACGGACGTGAAGGAGCTCACGCTGGCCATGGTCTCGATCCTCAAGGCGGGCGGCCTCGGTCGCGGGGGCCTCAACTTCGATGCCAAGCTGCGCCGCGCCTCGGTGGACATCGAGGATCTCTTCCACGCCCACATTGGCGGGATGGATGCCTACGCCCTCGCCTTCAAGGTCGCGCGACGGATTATCGCGGACGGCAAGCTCACCCGCTTTGTCGCGGACCGCTACGCCAGCTATGACGACGGTTTTGGCCGGGACATCGCCAAGCGGAAGATCGGGTTCAAGGAACTCGACCGACTGGTCCAGACCAAGCTCGGCGAGCCCAAGCCCCGTTCGGGCCGGCAGGAATACCTCGAGAACCTGCTGAACGACTACCTCCACTAAGCTTCGTTTCAGGGCCCGCGGGTAATTCGATCACCCGCGGCCGTTTCCCTTGCCAGCGCCGTCCTTTCGCGGCTTTGTTTTCCGGTCGGTCCTCCCCTGCCTGCCCAGCGGCCTCCCCCTGCCGCGCGCGAACCCCACCCCGAGTCCATGAATCGTCGTCTCTTCCTGAGCCGCGTCGCTGCGGCGGCCGGCTTCGCCGGCCTGACCGGCGCCAAGATCTTGCGGGCGGCGCCGCCGGAGAGCCGGGGCCGGTTCAAGCTGCGTTATGCGCCGCACTTTGGGATGTTCGCCGCGCACGCTGGCGAGGACCTCGTCGATCAGCTCAAGTTCATCGCCGACCAGGGATTCACCGCCTTTCAGGACACCAATCTTCGGAGCCGGTCGGCCACAGAGCAGACGCGGATCGGGCGCGAAATGGCCCGGCTGAACCTGAGCATGGGGACCTTCGTCGCCACGTTCGATCTGCGCAACCCGACCTTCGTGCTCAACGACGAGGCGATCCGCGCCAAGTTCCTCGCCGACCTGCGCGACGCGGGGGAGGTCGCCAAGCGGGTGCAGGCGCGCTGGGTGACGATTGTGCCCGGGTTGGCCGATCGCCGGCTGCCCTGGGACTACCAGACCGCGAATGCGATCGATAACTTCAAGCGCTGCGCGGAAATCGCCGAGGCCGCCGGTCTCACGATGGTGATGGAGCCGCTGAACCGGCTCACCAATCACCCTGGCATGTTCCTCAGCGAGATTCCGCAGGCGTACATGATCTGCCGCTCCGTCGGGAGCGGCTCCTGCAAGATCCTATTCGATGTCTACCACCAGCAGATCAGCGAGGGGAATCTTCTGGCCAACATCGACTCGGCCTGGCCGGAAATCGCGTACTTCCACGCCGGTGACAATCCCGGGCGCAAGGAGCCGGGCACCGGCGAGATCAATTTTCGCAACGTCTTCCGTCACCTGCAGGCCAAGAACTACGACGGCATCATCGGCATGGAGCACGGCAACGCCCGCGCCGGCAGGGACGGCGAGCTCGCGGTGATCCAGGCCTACGTCGACGCTGACGCCTTCTGAGTCCCCCCTTTACCTTTCATGAAACGTACCCCGCTGCTTGGACTTCTCGCCCTCACCTGCGCTCCCTTGGTCCTGTGGAGCCAAACCCCGGCGTCGGCGCCCGCGGTCGCGGCCGAGGAGCCGGCCGGACCCACGATCGTGCCGGCCGAGCTCTTTTCCCTGCCGGATGACTTGGAGGTGACGATCTGGGCCCGCACGCCCCAGCTGCGCAACCCGACCAACATGGACATCGATGCCGCCGGCCGCATCTGGGTCACGGAGGGCGCGAACTACCGCCGGAGCAACCGCGACCCGAAAGGCGACCGCATCATGGTGCTCGAGGACACGAACGGGGACGGGGTGGCTGACTCCAGCTCGGTCTTCGTGCAGGAGCCCACCTTGGTCGCCCCGCTGGGGATCGCAGTGATCGACAACCGGATCATCGTCTCGAACGCGCCGGACCTGATCGTTTACACCGACGTCGACCGCGACCGGAAATTCGACCCCGCGATCGACACGCGCGAGGTGCTGCTGACCGGCTTCAATGGCCGCAATCACGACCACGCCCTCCACTCGGTCACCTTCGGTCCGGATGGGCGCTACTACCTCAATCAGGGCAATGCGGGCGCGATGTTCACTGATCGCTCCGGCCGCACCTTTCGCGTCGGCAGCATTTACGATCCCGTGAGCAGCGGCGGTGCCGTGCCGGTCTACGGCTGGAAGCCGGCCGATTTCTCCGGCAAGCCGAGCGACGATGGCCACGTCTACGTCGGTGGGTTCTCGATGCGCATGAATCCCGACGGGACGCAGGCCGAGATCATTGGCTTCAACTACCGTAACAGCTACGAGCAGACGGTGACGTCGTTTGGCGATGTGTTCTACAACGACAACGACGATCCGCCCGCCTGCCGCACCGCCTTCCTGCTCGAGTACGCCAACTATGGCTTCACCTCACGCGACGGCCTCCGGTCCTGGAGTGCCGACCGCCGTCCGGGCCAGACCGTTCCGGTCGCCCAGTGGCGGCAGGACGATCCGGGCATCGCCCCGGCCGGTGATGTGTATGGCGGCGGCTCCCCCACGGGCATCGTCTTCTACGAGGGCGACGCCCTCGGCGAGAAATGGCGCGGCGTCCTGCTGAGCTGCGAGGCGGCGCGCAATGTGGTTTTCGGCTATTTCCCGCAGGCCGACGGCGCCGGGTACGCGCTCGACCGCTTCGACTTCTTCACCAGCAACACCACCGGCCAGTTCGAGGGCGTGGATTTCAAGGGCGGCGCCCGCTCGATCACCGGTGAACTGCGCACGCAGTTCCGTCCATCGGACATCGCAGTCGGTCCCGACGGCGCGATCTATGTTTCCGACTGGTTCGATCCCCGCGTGGGCGGCCACCAGGATCTGGACAAATCCGCCTCCGGGGCGATCTACCGCATCGCGCCCAAAGGCTTCAAGTCCGTAGTCCCACGGTTTGATCTCGCAACCACCGAGGGGCAGATCACCGCGCTGCGCAGCCCGGCCGTCAATGTCCGCGCCCTCGGCTACATGAAGCTCCGCGAGCAGGGTGAGCGGGCCGTGCCCGCGGTCGCCGCGCTGCTGACGGATTCCAATCCCTACGTGCGCGGCCGGGCCATTCATCTGCTAGCCGAGCTCGGCACAACGGGCCTGGCCCGCGTCGAGGCCCAGCTCCGGTCCGACGAGCCGCTGATGCGTATCGCCGCCTACCGGACCCTGCGCAAGTCGGGCCGCAACCTGCTGACCCATGCTCGCGCGCTGGCCAAGGATCCGTCCGCAGCCGTCCGCCGCGAGGTCGCGCTCTCGCTGCGCGACGTTCCCTTTGCGCAATCCGGCGACATCCTGCTCACCCTCGCCGAGGGCTATGACGGCAAGGACCGCACCTACCTCGAGGCCTGGGGCCTCGGCACCACCGGCAAGGAGGCCGCCGTGTTTGCCGCCCTGAAGCCGTCCGGCGATCCCACGCGCTGGTCGGCCGCGACCGCCGGGCTCGTCTGGCGGCTGACACCCCCCGAGGCGGCCGGCGCCTTCGCCGCGCGGGCGCAGCACGCGGACCTGACGGGGGCCGAGCGGCTCGCCGCGGTCACCGCCCTCGGCTTCACGCCCACCCGCGAGGCTGCCATTGCGCTGCTCGATCTTGCCCAGCAGGGCGACGCGGCAGTCAAGGAGACCGCCCTGTGGTGGATCCTCAACTACAAGGAGAGCCGCTGGGCCGGCCACGGGCTCAATGACGACTTGAAGCGCCGCGGGCTCTACGACCCGGCGGCGGTGACGCTGGTCTCCAGTGAGGTCGCGGTGCCGCCCACCCCCTTGGCCCTGCCAGGGGTGAACGCGGTCCTCGCGCTGAAGGGCGATGCGGCCCGCGGAGCCACCATGGCCCAGGCCTGCCTGCTCTGTCATCGCCTGGGCGACAGCGGCGTCGAGTACGGCCCCACGCTCGATGGGTGGGCGGGACGCCAGACCACCGAAGTGGCGATCCGTTCGATCCTCGAGCCCTCGGCGGACATCGCCCACGGCTACGGCGGCACGGAGATTCTCACCAGCACCGGCGAAACGATCCACGGCATGATCCTCGCCAACACGGATCCGGTGATCATCCGCTCCACCGGCGGACTGACCCAGCTGATTCCCGGCGACCGGATCAAGTCGCGCAAGAACCTCGGCCGCTCGCTTATGTTGAGCGCCGAGCAGCTCGGCCTCTCCGCGCAGGACGTCGCCGATGTCGTCGCCTATCTGCAGACGAAGTAGGCTCGCTCCGGTTCCTGCTCGTTCTCGTTCCCGTGATCTTTCTCGTTCTCGCGCTTGGTTCGGCTTCACTCCCGCGTATTCGACCCCGCCTCTGCCCAAGCCCGACCCCCGGGAACGAGTGAGAGAACGAGTAACGAGATCGATTTCCTGAACCCCCTTCTTCCCATGAAACCCCATGCCCTGCTCTGCTCCTTGGTTGTGATCGCCTCCCTCGCCCGCGCCGCGGCCCCCGCCGCCCCGCCCGCACTTCCGCCGCCCGAGGCCACGGAGGCCTGGACCCCGGTTCCGCCCATCGTCACGGCCCCGACCGGCCAGCCGCCGTCGGATGCCGTGGTTCTCTTTGACGGCAAGAGCCTGGCCGCGTGGGAGCCGGTCCGGGCCAATGGTGGCAGCTGGCTGATCGAGGACGGTGCGATGGTCGTGAAGCCCGGAACCGGCGACCAGCGCAGCAAGGCGGCGTTCGGCGACGTCCAGCTGCATGTCGAGTTCCGCACGCCCCAGGTCATCGAAGGCGAGGGCCAGGGCCGCGGAAACTCGGGGATTTTCCTGATGGGGCTGTACGAGCTTCAAGTCTTGGATTCGCACAACAACCCGACCTACCCCAATGGGCAGCTCGGTTCGGTGTATAAGCAGCACATCCCCCTCGCCAACCCGGCCCGTCCGCCCGGCGAATGGCAGAGCTACGACATCATCTTTATCGCTCCGCGCTTTGACGCGGCGGGCCAGCTGGTGAGCGCGGCCCGCGTGACCGCCTTTATCAACGGCGTGCTCGTCCTGAACAACGTCGAGATCCAGGGCCCTACCGTCTACCGCGGGGCGCCCAAGTACGCGGCCCACGCCGACCAGCTGCCGATCGTGCTGCAGGACCACCGCAATCCGACCGCCTTCCGCAACATCTGGGCCCGTCCGCTCGACGCCCGGGCGGCGGCGAAGTAAATCCGTCCGGCTGAGCACCCGCGACAATGGCGGTCCCGCGCGCGGGACCGCCTTTTTCATGTTCAAAATTGGGGCCAGAGGCCGGGATTGAACCGGCGACCAACGGCTTATGAGTCCTCTGCTCTACCACTGAGCTACTCTGGCGAAAGGTGAGCCGGAGAGCGAAAGAATCACGCCGGGCGAAGTCAAGAGCGGGCTCTGCGGCGGCGCCGTGGTCCGAGGGCGATCCGTTTCCCGCAGACTTTGTGCCCGATTGCCGGGAGTCGGGCGACGATCCGCGTCCAGCAAGGGTCGCGAGGGTGGCGCCATGCCGGGGACCCGCGGCCGCCGGGCAACCGGCTCCTCACTGCGTTCGCGACGGGCGGCACCGCACGCGGATCTCGCCTCAGGCAATCCGTTGGTGCTCGCAGCAGGAGAATGCCAGCCCGCGGTTTGATCCCTTGGCAGGACAAGCAGCCCACCCTTCGCCAAGCAGCTTGCGCTGCACGCTCGCCCCCAGCGGACAACGACAATGCCGTGGGCGTGACCCAGGTCAGATGCCCCGTGACCGGCTTGACCAATGAATTTCGTACGTTAATCATCATTATTCGCTTCTTCTGGCGATTTTAGATGCTTATCGATCTTATTTAGCCTTTTATGACGTTTATCAGATATTTTTTATATGACTATTAAGACGATTTAAGTTTAAAAAATAGAATTAATCGGCACACTTGGCGCGTTATGAAACTCACTCCTCTCATGACGGATGACATGCTCTTGCGCGAGCTGGGCGCGCGCTTGGCGCGCGTGCGGCTGGAGCGCAACCTAACGCAGGCCCAGCTGGCCATGGAAGCCGGCATTTCCAAGCGTACGGTGGAGCGGATCGAGCGGGGCGAGGCTGCGGCGCAGCTTTCGGGCTTTCTCCGGCTATGCCGCGCCCTGGAGCTGATTGAGCGGATCGACAGCCTGTTTCCGCCTCCCCTGCCGAGTCCGGTTGAGCAACTCCGGCTCCGTGGCAAGGTCCGCCGCCGGGCCTCGACCCCGCGCGGGGCGGTCGAGGAAGCGAAACCCTGGACCTGGGGCGAGAGCCCGCCCACCGGCAATCCGTGAGCACGCTGGCCGAGGTCAGGCTGTGGGGCCGCGCGATTGGCGCCGTGTCGATCGACGACGGCGCGATGTACGCGTCGTTTCAATACACGCCGGAGTTTGCGCGCAGCGGGATCGAGGTTTCCCCGCTCATGCTGCCGCTGGGCGAGCGGGTGCTCAGCTTTCCCGAACTGGCGCCGGGCACCTTCCATGGCCTGCCGGGGATGCTCGCGGATTCCCTCCCCGACAAGTTCGGCAACGCCCTGATCGACGCCTGGCTCGCCACGCAAGGCCGTACGCCGGCCAGCTTCAACGCGATCGAGCGCCTGTGCTACACCGGCACGCGCGGCATGGGTGCGCTTGAATTCGCCCCGGCGAGCGGCCCCCGCCCCACCGCCAGCCGAACGGTCGAGATCGACGCCCTGGTGCGCTTGGCCTCCGCTGTGCTGAGCCGGCGGCACGACCTTCAAGGTTCGCTCGCCGACGACGAGGCTGACCACGTGCTCCGCGACATCCTTCGCGTGGGAACGTCGGCCGGCGGCGCGCGGGCCAAGGCGGTCATTGCGTGGAACCCCGCGACCCAGGAGGTGAGGTCGGGGCAAATCACGGCCGGGTCGGGCTTCGAGCACTGGCTGCTCAAGTTCGACGGCGTGACCGCCAACCGCGACCGCGAGCTGTACGACCCTCAGGGCTTCGGTGCGATTGAGTACGCCTATTTTCTGATGGCACGAGCCGCGGGGATCCGGATGAGCGAATGCCGCCTGCTGGAGGAGAACGGTCGCCGCCATTTCATGACGCGCCGCTTCGACCGCACGGCGGAGGGAGGCAAACTGCACCTGCAGTCACTCGGTGCCCTCGCGCACCTCGACTTCAATCAGGCGGGAGCTCACGGCTACGAGCAGGCGCTGCAGGTGATCCGGCGGCTGGGACTGCCCATGGAGGCGAGCGAGGAGCAGTTCCGCCGCATGCTCTTCAATCTGGTGGCGCGCAATCAGGACGACCACGTGAAGAACATCGCCTTCCTGATGGACAAGGGCGGTCGCTGGAGCCTGTCGCCCGCCTTCGACATCGCCTACAGCTACAACCCCGACGGCGAATGGACCGCGCGGCACCAGATGTCGGTGAACGGCAAGCGGGATGGCTTCACCCGCGAGGATCTCCGCGCCTGCGCGAAGAACACCCCGATGAGACGCGGGCGGGCCGAAGCCCTGCTGGAGGAGGTGTGCGCAGCCGTCCGCCGATGGCCGGAATTCGCCAGCGCCGCCCGTATCCCGGAGAAGACTCAGGCTGCCATCAGCGCGCAGTTTCGCCTGAGCTGGCTTTAGCCCCGGGAGCGCGGACGAGGTCCGCCCGGAGCTCACCTGCCCCTGCCTCGCGCGGGCCAGTGGACGCAGATTCTCCCCAACCGCGCCACTCAGTCTAATAATTATAGGTTGCTGAAAGCGGGCCGCCTCCTACTGTCCGATTTCGCCATGCCCCGACCGACCCTTCGCACTCTGGCCAAGACGCTGGGCCTTTCGCGCACGACGATTTCCGACGCCCTGCGTGGATCGCCCCGCGTGAACAAGGACACCCTGGCCCGCGTCCGTTCCGCAGCCGCCGCCGCGGGGTACCAGCGTAATCCCCTCACCGGGGAGGTCATGTCGCAATTGCGCCGGTCAAACGGACAAATGGTGCGAGGAACGCTCGCCGCCCTGGAGATCATCGACCACCCGCGGGCGGTCCATATCCAACGCTACAACACCGCAGTCCTGCAGGGGGCCATTGAGCGCGCAGACCAGTTGGGGTTCAAAATCGAGCACTTCGAGGCCACACGGGATGAGCTGCGCCTGACGCGCATCGACGACATCCTCCACGCCGGCGGCATCCGCGGCCTCGTGGTGCTGCCGAGTTCGGGCTTTCCCGATCTTTCCAGCCTGACTTGGTCGAGCCTGACCGCGGTCTACGCCGACTACTTCATCGACCGGCCGGCCCTGCATTGCGTGTGCCCGGATCACTACCGCTCGATGTACGTCGCGCTCCAGACCCTCCATGCGCGCGGCTTCCGCAAGCCCGGCATGGTGATTGACGCGTCCTTCGATGAGCGCCTGCAGTGCCGGTGGGAGGGCGCCTTCCTGGCGATCCAGAATGTCCTGCCCGACATCAGGAAGCTACCCTTGCTCCGCTTCACCGAGCTGACGAAGGCGAGCTTCCTGGCGTGGTACCGCAAGAACGAGCCCGACGTGGTCCTGAGCCACTCGACCGAGGTGATCGACTGGATGAAGGAATGCGGCGCCAGAATTCCCGAGATCCATGGATTCCTCTGCCTGAACTCCCTGCGGGCGACGGTGCCCTGCGCCTCCCTCGACCACCAGCCGCGCGAGCTCGGTGCCCGCGCCGCGGAGCTCGTGATTGGTCATGTGATCCAGAACGAGTTCGGCCCACCGGCCATGCCCTCCCTCACCTCCATTCCGGCCCGTTGGACCGAGGGGCCGACCATCCGCCTTTCGGCGCCGTTGGCCACCGCCGCGGCGGCACCCGCGCCGGGAGCCCGCCGTCCGGCGGCGGGCAAACGCTAGCTTCGCCGTTCGGCGGCCACGACACTGGCCGCGCAGGTCAGACCGGGCGCGTCCGCCTCGCGCTCGAACGTCGCCGCCATCAGGCCGATCATGACCTCATGGGACCAGATCCGCACGGTGGCGGCGCCACCGCGCACGGCCGCGCCCCGCCCCTGGAAGGTCGCGGTATCCAGAATCCGGACTTTTCCGGTGGCGAGGTCAACCCGCGGCGGGAGCGGTCCGGCGTGACGGAACTGGAAGTCGTCGGTCAGGTAATCCTGCTCGATCGCTGACCACGCCAAATCGGCCATGCGCACAAATGTCAGCCCGAGCGCTTCACTTCTACACGATCGCGCTCGATCTCGGCCTCGGGCCAGAGCTCGGGGTAATAGCCGGTTCCGTGATGAAAGGTCGTCATGAGTACGCGCGAGGCAGTCTTCCCGTGGCTCCCCGCGGGAGCAAGGCGGGGGAAACCGCGCCTGACTGGCCGACGCGGCGGGCAGGAGGCCGGAAAGTTCGCTGAATTCCGATAGTCAGAGGTCCGCCGTCGTCAGCCACCGGAACGACGTCACCACGAATCTCCGGCCGAGCAGGAGATTGTCCGGTCGGACCGCCGCCTCCCAGGGCGCATCCGCGGGGTCCACGTGGTCCGGCACGCGCTGCAGCACCGCCTCGCACCAAGCCTCCCCCAGCGCTTGGTCGCGAAACGGATCGCGAACCTCCCCGTAGGCGCGCAGCAGGAAGGTATCGGAGCGCACCACCAGGATGGGTGCGAGCAGCGCGAGCAGATCCGCCTGATCGACCCGGTCAACCGCCTCCGCCGCGCGCCCCTGATTGATCGCCGCCGCGTCGATTGCCGCCTGCAGCACACCGGAGCGCGCCCATTGCCCCACGCTGGAAAATGGGGCGAAGGCCGCCTTGCCGACCTCCGGGTAGGCCGCACGAAAGCGCAGCGCCGTTAACTGCGAGGCGAGTGCGTCGAGCTCGGTCGCCGTCAGGGTCCGCACGTTTCCCCCGGGGAAGCGCACCGTGCGCGCCGCCGCCAGCACCGCCCGCCAGCGCTCGCGCTGGATCGCGGCATCGTCGCTGACGGCGTTCAGGTTGAAAATCCCGGCGATCAGGAGTCTCGCGATCGCGCGTGGGCCTGCGAGCTCCGCGGCGGACGGAGTGTTGCCGCCAGGCCGGTAGACCGCGAAGCGTGCGACCGGCAGGAAATCAGGGTCGGTGCCCAGCGGCGGATTACGAACGTACACGTATTGATCGTAGCGCGGCGCTTCGGGCGAACCGTAGGCCTGGAGGCCGTCGACCTGCCCGGGCTGCTTCAAGCCGCCGTCGGCTGGATTGCTCAGCACGCCGAGGGCCGCGACCGTGGCCCGGTGCAGGTTCCGCCGGAGGCGGGCCGGCGAGAAGGCGGTCCCGTCGACGTAGCCGAGTTGACCGTAAGCGAGGACCTTCGCGAGCGCAGCCTGCACGCTCGTCGCCTGCAGGTCATAGCCGCCCCAGAGTGGAGACGAGTCGATCCGCGGCCACGGGTCAGACGACGCCTCCCCCGTCAGCGGCGAGCGCTCGTCGCGGACCACGGCCGAAAGCTTTCCCCCTTCCTCGCCCACCCAATAGGCCGTTCGCCCGATGACCGGGTCCGCACTCCCCTTCCACCCCGGCAGCGCCGCGGACGCCAGGGTCAACGGAAGCGAGTCCACGCGGACCTGATCCGGATCCGCCGTCGCGGCGGCCGACACCTCTGCACTGGCTGGACCCACCATGACCACCGGGTGCGTCAGCGCCGGCGAGGCGGGACCCGTTCCGGCCGGATCGGCAGAGGAGACCAACCACTGGGGAGTGCTCGCCTCCGGCGCCCAGACTCCGACCCACTGGGTTTTATTGGCCACGACCGGACCCAAGAGCGGAGCGCTCGCAGTGGCCCGGCGATCGGGACCGGCCTCTCGCTGCAGCTGACCGATCGCAAGGGCGAGCCCGGTCAGCGCGTGTCGCCTGGCCTGCTCAAGCTGGGTCCGGCGCAGCGCCACCGTCTGCTCAATTCGGAGGTGAGTGGCGAGTGCCACCACCACGAGTACGAGGAAGCCGAGGACGACCACCACGAGCAGCAGTGCAAAACCCCGCCGCGGGTCGCGTGGGAAATCACGGAAGCAGGGCACGGGGAACCACGGTGCGGACGTGCACGCGGGAATGCGCCTCGGCCAGCCCCCACCAATGCTCCGCCCGCGTCAGGCCGGGGGGAACCGGGATCCGGCCCGCCTCGAGGTTGGCGATGGCCTGCGCGCCCTCCTCGGTCAGGATCCGCACCAGCACGTCGAGCCGCACCGGCCGGCCGCGCGTGACCGGACGGCCTGCGTATCCGGGAACCGGCGACGTTCCGGTTGTGGCGACAAAGGACTGCTCCGCCGCTGGGCCGAGGGGGAAGGCCGGCTCCACGCCTCCGTCCCCGGCTCGCACGAAGACCCGCAGACCTAAATCGATCACGTGATTGCCGAGGAGGAAACGGGTGTTCGGACGCCGGATGTTGCCCGGATGCTGCTCACTGCCATTGGGGGTGTTGTAAGGAGAGGCAAACAGGTCGTAACCGCTGGAGAAAGTGGAGTTCGCTCCGCCCGGCCGGACCTGCGAACGGTAAAGCTGGTAGGCGTGCTCCCTGCCCGTCCGTCGGCGCACGATCTGGTAGGAAACCGCGCGCGGGAGCGATCGGTTGGTCGCGCTATCGTTAGCATCCGGTTCCGTCGTGAAGAAGCGGAGCCATACACCCGCCTGTCCGAAGCGCTGATCCTCTAGGGAGCCATCAGTGGGATCGAGCCGCAGCGAGGGAAGCCCCGATGGTTTTGCCGCGCCCATCCAGTCGGCATCCGTCATTCCGCTGTCGCCCGCGCCCGCCTGATCACGCTGCACGGTCACGGCAAACCAGGCACTGGCATCCGGGCGGCACACCATCGCTTCAAGATCCCGCGAGATCTGCTCGAGAACCCGGGTGGCCTCGCCCGCCGTCGTGACGGAGCTCCCCGACCGGGACCAGAGGCCGAGGACCTGGACGACGATGGCGACCAGCGCGCCCGCGAGTGCAGCGGTGATCGCCGCCGCCACGAGGAGTTCCACCAAGGTGAAACCCGACGCCCGCCGCGCACGCGTCCGGGCTCTCATCGCGTTCTCGCCGACAGGAGGACGAGGCTGCTCTGCGCGGACCGATCCGTAACCCGGTGTCCGTCACCGGTGGAGGCAGGCCAGCGGATCTCGACGGCGTAGACGAGGACCGCCGGACCGGACAAGCGGGCATCGCGCACGGCGGCGAGCTCGAAGTGCGGGATGATTCCGTCCGTTGACGGGCGCGCCGCGGTCCCGGCCCAGATCGCATTTTCCGCAGTTTCGAGGCGCGCGCCCGAGGCATTCGCATACCACACCTCGCCCGTCTCGACGGCGGCGACGACCTCCGCCCACGGGGCGGTACTCCAGCGGGCATCGAGCAAGGTCACCACGCGCAGGGCCGTGGTCCGCTGCTCTGCGTCGGCCATCGCCGTCAGCAAGGGCGGGAGCAGGGCAAGGACCGCCCCGATCGCCCCCGCACAGAGGCCGGTTGCGATCACCACTTCCAGCAGGGAGAAGGCAGGCGTCCCCCAAGCGCGCCGGCTAAAAACCCGTGCGCTCATGGATCCACTCGGCGACGCCATAGGCACTCACGGAAACGCCACGCACCGCATCTGGCGCTGTATAAATGAAGGCCGTCGCGCTCTCCGGCGGCACACGGCGATGGGTCGCCAGGATGAGATTGCCGCCCCCACCGACCACGGTCCCGCGCGGGGTGAATTCCAGCAGCAGCGCAGACTCCGGGCCGATCAAGGTGGGCTGCGCCGAGAGCGCGGAGGACGTGAGGCCCGACCAATCCGATCCCGGCTCGATCCAGGGTCCCGACGGAGCGCTCACGGGCAGCAGTGCGATCCCTACGGGTAGCGGCATCCACGCGCTCACCCGCTGCCAAGCCGGCCCGGATGGATTGCGGACCGCGACGGCGAGAGCCCGCATCGATTGGTCGGGCCGGGCAGAATCCAGTGAGACGGCGAGCGAGGCATTGCGGCCGGAGAGGGCCGCTTGAGCGCGCACGAGGGCCAGAGACTGAATCAACAGGGTTTGTCCGCCCTGCAGTGCGAGCAGATCGTCGCCCGGCTTGAGCGCGAGGCCCGCGCCGCCGGCGAGCGCAACCAGCAGGGCGAGCACGACCATCAGCTCGACCAAAGTGAAGGCGCGACAACGGGAGTTCATCGCCAGCTCACCACGCAGTCGTCCCCCGAGGTACCCCGGCCCGCCGAAAAGAACGCCACACCGGCACGAATGCCCGTGGCCGGGAACGCGGTCGCAGGAGGGACGACGGAGCTTCCGTCGACGCCGGCGACGGCGGCGATCGCGCCATCAACCCCCGGCCGGATGAACCCATCGCCATCCTGATCCCGCAGGAAGCCGAATTCGGCATTCCCGAAGGCGTCCGCGAGTCGGCCTTCGACCAGATCGGATTCCGCGAGGGAAAGAAAGCGGAGGCGACGCGTATTGCCGCCAAGATTCGCGGGGTCTGCGACGACGCTGCCGTCCGGATTGCGCCCGGTGAGCGCACGGATGAACGCGGCGGTATCGTCAACCGATGCGAGTCGGTGATCGGTTCCGAGGGCCGGGAAAAACCCGTACTCCTGGCGAAACTGCGCGCACGCGAGGGTCCACTGGGCGAACTGCGAACGCGTCCGTGCCTTGGCGGCCGAGGAACGGGCCGCCGCCAACGTCGGGAGCCCGATCGAGGCGAGGACCGCCAGAATGGCGACGACGGTCAGTACTTCCAGCAAGGTGAAGCCCGTCCGCGGTGAGTTCGAGGGAACCCGCACCGCCAACGTCTCGGGGGACATCCGTGGCGCGGGAGTCATCGCGGCGCGTAGAGGTTGTCCCGGGTGGCGGGATCCGTGGCGTCAGGTTCGCCCGCGGGGTGGCGACCGGGCTCGCCATCCGGCCCGGCCGAGAAGAGGAGGAATGACGTTCCCGGACCCGCGGAATCGGAGGATGGCGGGGAGTAAAGGTAGGCGCGCCCCCACGGATCGGAGAGGTGGTTGGCTGGGTCGGCCTCTTGGGCGAGGGCGAGCCGGAGGCCGGTGGGATCGAGGAAGCGCCGGCCCGGCTGGGCGAGCGGCTGGCCGTCCGCGTCGGAGCGCCCGGCCAGTGTGGCGTACCACGCCACCGGATCCTCTCTCGCGGGGTAGCGGCCCAAGTGCAAGCGGGCCGATTCCATCGCGGCCGCCACGCGGGCGAGCTCGACCCGGGCCTGCCGCAGATCAGCCAGTGCACGGACGCCTTGAGCGGCCCCGAGCCCGATGCCCGCGAGCGAGGCAAGCACGGCGAGGACGACCAGGACCTCAATCAGCGTAAAGGCCGGCTCGCGGGCAAAGGAAGACCGGGGGGTTGGCGGCATAGGCAACGCCCGCAGCCAAACCCCCGACCCTACCTGCGTCAATGCAAATCGTTTGCTTTAATGCAGCCTCAGTCCTCTGCTTGGAGCGAGGCGACAACGGAGAAGTCCTCGAGCGTGGAGGTGTCGCCCTTGATCATCCCGCCGATGGCAATCTCCTTGAGGATCCGGCGCATGATCTTTCCGGAGCGGGTCTTGGGCAGGCCGGCGGCGAAGCGTACGGTGTCGGGCTTGGCCAGCGAGCCGATCTCCTTGCCGACGTGCGCGCGGAGGGCCTCCTTCAGTTCCTCCGTCGGCTTCTGGCCGGCCTTAAGGGTCACGAAGACCACGAGGGCCTGCCCCTTGAGATCGTCCGGGCGACCGACCGCGGCCGCCTCCGCGACTGACGGGTGGGAAACAAGGGCACTCTCCACTTCGGCGGTGCCGATGCGGTGACCGGAAACATTGAGGACATCGTCAATGCGGCCGACGATCCAGAAATAGCCGTCCTTGTCCTGCCGCGCACCGTCGCCGGTGAAGTAGATGCCGGGAAATTCGCTGAAGTAGGTCTGCTTGAAGCGCTCATCATCCCCCCAGAGCGTGCGCAGCATCGAGGGCCAGGGCTTCGTGATGACGAGTTTGCCTCCGCTGTTCCGCGGTACTTCCTTGCCCTGATCGTCGACGACCTTGGCGACGACGCCGAAGAACGGCACGGTACCGGAACCGGGCTTGAGCGGGGTGACGCCCGGCAACGGGGCGATCATGATCGAGCCGGTTTCCGTCTGCCACCAGGTGTCCACAATCGGGCACCGTTTCTTGCCGATAAGCCGGTGGTACCACATCCAGGCCTCGGGGTTGATCGGCTCGCCGACCGAACCGAGCAGGCGCAGGCTGGTAAGCCGGTGCTTGAGGACATAATTATCGCCCCAGCGCATGAAGGCGCGGATCGCGGTCGGTGCGGTATAGAAAATCGTGATCCCATGACGGTCGATCATCTGCCAGAAGCGATCGGGCTCCGGCTGGTTCGGGGCGCCCTCGTACATGAACACGGTCGCGCCGTTGGAGAGCAGACCGTAGACGACGTAGCTGTGGCCGGTGATCCAGCCGATGTCGGCGGAACAGAAATAGCGGTCGGTCTCCTTCAGGTCGAAAACGTAGTGCGCGCTGAGCTTGGCGCCCAGCAGGTAGCCGGCGCTCGTCTGCAGTAC
>CAMAXB010000022.1 GCA_945862035.1 Opitutus sp. GAS368 | reverse complement strand
TGGGCGCTCGATTCGGGGGCGATCTACCGTTATCGCTGCGACGCGGCGTTTCCGCTGTCGGACCACGCGGATTACCACGACCTGCTGCGCTTCGTGGAGCTGGTCCGCCCCCGCTGCGTATACACCCTCCACGGCTTCGCGCTGGAGTTTGCCCGGTCGCTGCGCGAGCGCGGCACGGAGGCCTGGGCCCTCGGGCAGCCCAACCAGTGTGATCTCGCCTTCTAGGCCTAAGCGGCTTGGAGTTATCCCCACTTTCCTTACACCTGCGGCCGCGGTTGCGGTCTGATCGTTCATTCCTCTCATGTTTCGACGTCTTCTCCCTTTTTTAACCGTGGTCCTGCTGTTCTCTGCGCCGATGGGCGCCACGCCCTTCACCGCCTTCGTGGACGGCGAGCGCTATGTCTACAAGGTCGGCTGGGGCCTGCTCGGAGGGGCCGGCGAGATCGAGATCAAGGCGCGGGCGGATGTGCTCAATGGACGGCCGGTGATGCGCATCACGACCCGGACCTCCTCCCGTGGACTCGTGCGGGGCATCTATCGTTACGATGACTCGGCCGAGGTGGTGGTGGACCGCGAGACCAGCCGCCTCGTCTACACGTTCGAGCAGAGCGAGGACAGCAAGCGGAAGACGGAGAGCCGCACGGATTTCGACTACGACCAGGGGCTGGCGTTCCACCGCGACACCTTTCGACCGAACCGGAACAATGATCTGAAGATTCCCGCCGGTAACCCGATCGACCTGATCTCAAGCTTGGTCGCGCCCCGGAACTGGGGGATGAAGCCAGGCGAGGCGCGGGACCTGCTGGTGCATTTCGGACGGGAGTTCTTCCCGCTGACGCTGCACGCCGAGGACTTCGAGTCGGTGCGCACGCCGATGGGAACCTTCAAGGCATTGCGCCTGGTCCCGCGGATGGACAAGGAACCTCCGCGGGGACTCTTTCAGCGGGGAGGAGAGATCAAAGTCTGGATTTCCGACGGAGCCCGCCCGCTGCCGGTGCGGATGCAGTTGAAGCTCAATTTCGGCACCGCCACCCTATCCCTGCAGCAGCACACGGTTCCGCAGGTCGAGCCGGCTTCCGGCACGACCCTTTGAAATCTCACATTTGAGATTTGAAATTCCCGCCCGCGCGCCGCCTTACGCCCCCCGCGGCGTACATGACCCCACCCGAGCGGTGCGAACGGGCGCGGGTATGACACGCGAGACCCTCCTCCCCGTGGTCGGCCTCGGTCCCGGTGATGCGCAGGGCAATCCGGCGCCCCGTGGCCGAGCGGATAAACCGACCCGTACCGAGCAGGTCCCGCGCGAGGGCAACGGTGGTGAGGTTTCGGACTACTTTCGCTTTGATCGCCGCGGCCATGCCCCTTGATTCTTGCCCGGCGTGAACCGCCGTCACTCCTTAATGTCGCCGCTTCGCCGCAATCTCCGTCTGTGCAACATCGAGGGGCTCTACGCCACCCCGATTGTCTACCTCTTGCAGCCGGGCAACTTTGTGATCGCCGCGCTTCTGCCGGGGCTCTTCAAGATCCCGCCGGAGATGTATGGGCTAATCGCGTCCCTGCCCTTTTGGGGCAATTTCGCGCAGGCGTTCCTGATGCCCTTTGTGGACCGGCTCTTCGCGGCCAAGACGGCCTCGCTGATTTTCTGTTCCTTGCAGGTGGTCTGTTGGGGGGCGCTGGCCGTCATGCTACCCCATCTGCCACTGAACGATCCGGCGGAGAGTGGGCGGTGGTTCCTATTGATTTTCGCTTGTTCCGCCGCGATCACGGCCGTTACCGGCGTGGTTTGGACCTCCTGGGTACAGGAATGGGTGCCGTGGCGTATCCGCGGAAAATACTTCGGCATGCGCAACCGCCTGATGCAGGTGGCGCTGATTGCCTTCCTCTTCCTGGTGGGTGGCCTGATCGACCCGACGGCGGTTGGGTCGGTTCACGTCTTCCAGTGGCTGCTGTTCGGGGCGGTCGCCCTGCGGATTGTCTCGGTGTACCTGCAGCACCGCACTCGTACCACGTCGCCCATCGTGCACACCGACCGGCGGGCGCCTTGGCGTGAGCAACTTACGGCGCTGGTTCGGGCGCCCGGCTACTTGTGGTTTATCGGGTTCGGCGCGGTCTGGGGCTTCGCGGCCTACTTCTTCGGACCGTTCTATTACGTGTTCATGTACGAGGAGATCGACCTGACGGTGAAGAATGTGAGTCACCTCGTGATCCTAACCTGCATCGGCGGTGCGCTGTCCTTCCCGGCGTGGGGCGCCCTGGCCGACCGCTTCGGCAACAAGCCCGTCATGCTGTTCTGTATAATCGCCTGGCAGCTCCAGAACTTCCTATGGTGCTTCCTCGATTCCACCAACCGCAACCTGCTCTACCCCATGTGGGCGTTTGGCGGCGTGATGTCGGCGGGATTCACCTTGGGGCTGTTCAACATGCAGCTGAAGCTGATTCCGGCGGAGGCCAAGACGCTGGCGATCAGCGTGAATCTGGCGGTGACTTCCCTAGTCACGGCGATTGCTCCGATCCTCGGGGGCGCCTTGCTTGGGCACTTTCTGGCTCGGGGCTTCGATCCGCTTGAACTCTACCATGGGCTTTTCCTCGTGCAGCCGGTGGTCGCGCTGATGGGCTGCCTGCTGCTGGTGCGCGTGCACGAACCGGCGGCAGCGCCCCTTTCCAGTGTGGTGGGCGCGATGCGCAACCTACGAACGTTAGGGGCGGTGATGGGCCTCGGCTTCCTCGTAAACTTTGTCTTCGTGCGTCCGCCCCGGAAGCGGTGAGGCTGGGCGAGGTCCGGTCCGCGCGGCGGCCGCAATGGGAAGGCGGCCGTATCTCCCGCTTTTTTCGAACCCGCAGTCCGGGAACGGGTCTAATCACGGTCATGAACAAGAATATCGTTGTCGCCGTCCTAGCCCTGCTGCTCGTGCTTGCCGCGATTTTCGGTTACCGAGCCTATCGCGACGCGGTGGAGCAGGCGCTGGCCGTGCAGCGCGCCGAGTCGGAGCGCGCCGACCTCGCGCGCCGCGAGACGGAGACCCATCAGCGGGCCGAGGCGCAGGCTGAAGCCCATCGCCTGGCGGCCGAGCAGGCCCGCCTGCAGGCCGAGGAATCGGCGCGCGCGCTCGCCCAGTTGCGGTCGGAACAGGCCGAGGCCGAAGCCGTCCGCCGGCGCGCCGAGGAAGAGGTCCGGCTCTCCGCGGGGGCGCTCGCGCGCAGGCGCGCGGAGCGCGACGCCGCCCAGGGCGAGGCGCGTCTCAGGGCGGAGCAGGCCGAACGCGAGGCCGCCGCCGCCGATGTCGCCCGGCGCGAGGCGCTGGCCCGGCTGGAGACTTTGGAGCAGCAGAAGCGAACCGAGGTCGATCGCGAGGCGGCCCGGCTCGCGGCACTTGAGCGCCAGCGCGCAATGGAGTCCACGGCGGTTGAACGGATCCTGCTCTCCCGCTCGACTCTGCCCTCCGACTACAAGCGCCGTCAGCACTACTATCAGTCAGTCGAGATGGTGAATGCCGCCGGGGGCATTCCGGTCCCGCCCCCGACCGAGCCCGCGGCCGCAGCGGCGCCCGCCCCGGCAAAGCCCTGAGTCCCTGCACTCAATCCGCGGCCAGCACCCAGAAGTTCACGTCCGGGTAACGGCGCGTGACCTCTTCCGGCTCGTCGGCGAGGGCAGGACGGGCGATCATGTCCGCGATGCTCCATCCGGTGGAGCGGAAGAGTGCCCGCACGCCGTCGTCGGACCAGCCACCGGTCGTCGGGGTCGTTACGATGGCGCGGCCGCCGTTGCGAACAACCCGGCGGAGCGCGTTCATCGCCATGACCTGCGAAGCGGGTTCCACCACGTCCGCCATGCCCGCGGCCGACCAGATTGCTCCGTCGAAAGATCCGGCATCGAAGGTCAGGCACGTCACGTCGCCCACCCGGAAGGGGGCGGCGTACTCAAGTTTGGACGCGAGCAGCCGGGCGGCCTCGACCATGGGGCGGGCAAAGTCGACTCCGACGACCTGAGGGTAGCCCAGCTCCCACAGGGCCAGGGACACCCGCCCGGCCCCACAACCGACATTCAGCAGGATCTCGCCGGGCGCAAACACACGGCACAAGAGTGCCTCCTCGGACCGCCACAGGCCAACTTCCGCCGCGGCAGTCGTATAAAATTCGACGGTCTCGGGCTGACTATAGTGACGTTTTCGATCAAGATCAGGCACGGTGGAACCCCGGGCCCCGCGCGGGTTCCTGTCGAGGGCATTTTTCGGCAAATTAACCTTGCGTGCTCCCTGCCCCAACTTCTTAGTTCGACGTTTTATTTATGAAAGCGACCATCAAAACCCAGGGCCAGCAGTTCGCTGTCACCGAGGGCGACATTCTGATCGTCAACCGCTACCCCAACACGGAAGCGGGTGGCACCATCGAGATCACCGACGTTCTCTCCGCCGGTGAGGGCGCCGCCTTCAAGGTTGGCACTCCGATCCTCTCGGGCGCCAAGGTTACGGCCAAGATCCTCGAGAACAAGCGCGGTGACAAGGTCATCGTCTTCAAGAAGAAGAAGCGCAAGGGCTACGAGCGCAAGCGGGGTCACCGCCAGGAGCTTTCGGTCATCAAGATCGAGTCTATTTCCGCCTAAACAACCCTTTTCAAGGAGACACACGTCATGGCACATAAAAAAGGTGCAGGTTCAACCTCCAACGGCCGCGAGAGCCAATCCAAGCGCCTCGGCGTTAAGAAGTTCGGCGGGCAGGCCGTCTTGGCCGGCAACATCCTCGTCCGCCAGCGCGGCAGCAAACTGCATGCCGGCAAGAACGTGGGCATCGGTCGCGATTGGACCCTCTTCGCCCTCACCGACGGCGTGGTGACCTACGACAAGGCGCGCAGCCGCGTCTCGGTCGGCCCCAAGGCTTAAGTCATCCCTCCAGGGAATCTTTCAGGCGCCGGGCTCTGGCCCGGCGCTTTTTTTTGCCCGATCCAAGCCCTTCCGCGGCACTGACCTGGTATCTGATGACCGGCTGAAGGAGCTCGCCGCCAACGCGCCCTGCTCGCCGAGCGCCGGGGATGGCGCGACCGCGAGATTGACGCCGCCCGGGGTTCGCCCAGCCCCCACTGGCCGTACCGGCGCCGGTTTCCACGGGCGCTGCGTTGCCCTCACCGACCGGAGCCCGGACGCCTTTGCCGGATCCGCCCACAGAGGTCGACGTTCTCTTCGACCCTTTCCGCTCCGCCGAGGCTGGACGCGGGCAGCTTTCCCAACCGGGCCGCTGGCTGGTGATTGCGGCCCTCCTGCTGGTCAGCCTGATGGCGATTGGGGCGCTGGTCTTTCTGCGCGACCCCTGATCGGGCGGCTGGCCGAGACCACGGTCCACGGCCCGGTCCTGTCAGACCGTGAGCTCGCGGGCCTCTTGCCCCCTGCGCAGCCAATGCGGCCGGAGGTCAGTTCAGTTCACCGCGGGATAGCTGCCGAGCCACTTCACCATGGGACAGATGCGTTTGAGCTCAACCAAGGCCTCCTTCATTGAGGCGTCTTCGAAGTGCCCGGTGACATCGAGAAAGAAATAGTAGTCCCACGGGCGTTTCTTGCTGGGGCGGGATTCGATCTTCGAGAGATTAATGCCCCGCTCGGCGAGCGGCATGAGCATCTTGAGGAGCGCGCCGGAGTGGGCCGCCGCCTCGTCTCCCAGCGAGACGATGAAACTCGACATGTCGCGGCCGCCGCCGACCGGGCCGGAGGGCTTTTTGCCGATGACAAAGAAGCGCGTCGTGTTGTCCGCCTTGTCCTGAATGTTACGCGTGACGACCGGTACACCGTAGAACTGTGCGGAAAGCTCGCTCGAAACGGCGGCGGCTCCCGGGGTCTCCTTGGCGATCTGCACCGCGCGCGCGGTGCTCGGGGCGTCGATCAGCTGGGCATGCGGCAGGTGGCGCGTCAGCCAGTGACGGCATTGCGCGAGGGCCTGGTCCTTCGAATAGACCGCAGTGATCTGGTCGAGGGGGGAGTTGGAAATGAGGGCGTGCGTGATCTCGATGTAGATCTGGGCGGCGATCTTGACGTCGCTTTCCACGAAGCTGTCGAGCGTTTCGCGGACGCTGCCCTCAGTGGAGTTCTCGATCGGGATCACGGCGTAGTCCGCCTCGCCCTTTTCCACTGCGGTGAAGAGGTCGCCGATGGTCGCCATCGCGTGGTAATCGACGCTCGCGCCGAACTTCTTCATCGCCGCGGCGTGCGTGTTCGTGGCCTCCGGACCGAGGTAGGCAATGAGCAGGGGCTTCTCGAGCGCGATCGCGGCCGACATGACCTCGCGGTAGATGGCGGTGAGGGCAGCCTCGCGCATCGGACCCTGGTTAAGGGCGGCGACCTTGCGGAGAACGGCATCCTCGCGCTCTGGCACATAGATCTGGCCGCCGGCACTGCGCTTGAGCTTGCCGATCTCGGCGGCAAGGCCGAGGCGCTGGTTCAAAATTTCGACGATCTGCCGGTCAAGCTGGTCGATCTCGGTGCGGATGGGGCCAAGGTTGTCCATGGGAGCGGTCAGGCGGAGGGTGGACGGACATCCTCCGAGGGCGTCACGGACTCGGGCAGATTCTGCACCACGGCGCCGTGGTCGGTCATGATCGCGGTTTCCAGCGGGAGGTCCTCCTGCGGCAGGCCCATCGCCTCGTCGCCGGGTTTGGAAGGGTTCATGGCATTCTGCAGCCACGCGTCGATCTGACGCGGGGACAGGACGTCGGAAGCCGGCAGTTCGACGAGGGACTTCACGCCGACGAACTCGAGAAACCGGTCGGTCGTACCGAACTGCAGCGGGCGCCCCGGAAGGTCGGCGCGGCCCGTGATGTAGATCAGCTCCCGCTCGAGGAGCTTGTTCACGCCGGCCTCGGCGGATACGCCGCGGATTGATTCGATCTCGCTGCGGGTGACCGGCTGGCGGTACGCCACGATGGCGAGGGTCTCGAGGGCGGACTGGGAGAGCTTCACCGGTGATGGCTCATTGCGCAGGATGCGGATCCAGCGCGCGTGGCGCGGATGCGTCACCAGGCGGTAGCCCTGCGCGCTTTCGATCAGCAGGAAAACGTCGTCCGCTTCGCGGAGGCTGGCCGCCAGCGCGTCCATCGCCTCGCGGATTTGCGAGGCAGTGATGAGCGAAGGAACGTCCTGCTCCATCGCGGTCTCAACCGAGGCCTCGGGGGGCGCGGCCTCAACCTCGGCTGCAGGCTCGTCGCCAACCGGGGGAGACCCCTCAGCGCCGGGGGCAGGCTCTTCCGCGGCCGCGGGGGCCAGCGGCAGGGTGGCCTGCTCGTGGAAGCGGGCGAACGCGCCTTGGATGTCCTTGATCGAGAGCGGCTGGCTGGACGAGAAAAGCAGCGCCTTGAGAACCTGTTGCAGATTAAAAGCCATGCGAGGAGGCCCCCGAGTGATGCGGTCGGCCGGGGGCGAAGCAACCTTGAAAACACCGCTTGCCGCCTTCGCCGCGCCTTGGTCTGATCCTTTTTCTCTCCATGAGCAATTCCCTGCCCGTTGACACCCTTCGCCCCCACTCGTCTGTCGTTGTCGATGGCCACGATCGGGCCCCTGCCCGCTCGATGCTGCGGGCCGTCGGATTTTCGGATGCCGACTTTCAGAAGCCCCAGATCGCGGTCGTCTCCTCGGCCAGCGATATGACGCCCTGCAATGTGCACCTCGGCGAACTCAGTGATCACGCTCGCAAGGGAGTCGCGGAGGCCGGCGGCAAGCCGGTTTACTTCAACACCATCACGGTGACGGATGGCATCAGCATGGGCACGCTGGGCATGCGTTACAGCCTCGTTTCACGTGATGTGATCGCCGACTCGATTGAGACCTCGGTGGCAGCCGAGGGCTTCGATGGCCTCGTCGCGATCGGCGGCTGTGACAAGAACATGCCCGGCGCGATGATCGCGATCGCCCGCCTCAACCGCCCGGCGGTCTTCGTTTACGGCGGCACCATTCTTCCCGGTTTCCTCGCGAGCGACTGCGACAAGCAGCGGCCGCTCGATATCGTCTCGGTCTTCGAAGCCGTCGGCAAGCACGCCAAGGGCGAGCTGGATGACGCGGGGCTCAAGGCCGTCGAGTCGGCGGCGATCCCCGGCCCCGGATCCTGCGGCGGCATGTACACCGCCAACACGATGGCGACCGCGATCGAGGCCCTGGGTATGAGCCTGCCCAACAGCAGCGCCCAGCTGGCGGTCGGCAAGGAAAAGCGCGAAGATTGCGAGCGCTCGGGTGCCGCCGTCGTGGCGATGCTGAAGAAGGGCATCAAGCCGCGCGATATCCTGACCCGCAAGGCCTTCGAGAACGCCATCGTCGTCTGCCTCAGCTTGGGCGGCTCGACCAACCTGATTCTCCACCTGCTGGCCATTGCCCACTCGGCCGGGGTCCCGCTCACGCTTGAGGATTTCAAGACCATCGGCGAACGCGTGCCCCTGCTGGCGGACGTGAAGCCCTTCGGCAAGTACGGTATGGCCCACCTGATCCGCTTCGGCGGCATTCGGCCGATGATGAAGCTGCTGCTCGATCGCGGCATGCTCCACGGCGACTGCCTCACGGTCACCGGCGAAACGATGGCCGAGTCGCTCAAGAACGTGGCCCCCTATCCCTCGTATCCGGACCAGCAGGACGTGATCCGTCCGTGGGACCAGCCGATCAAGAAGGAGACGCATCTGCGCATCCTGCACGGCAACCTCGCCCCCGGTGGCGCGGTCGGCAAGATCACGGGCAAGGAGGGCGTTTACTTCAAGGGCACGGCCAAGGTCTACGAAGGCGAGGAGGACGCGCTGCAGGGCATTCTCCGCGGTGATGTCGGCAAGGGCGACGTCGTCGTGATCCGCAACGAAGGCCCGGTCGGCGGCCCCGGCATGCGCGAGATGCTCTCCCCGACCAGCGCGGTGGCCGGTCGCGGCCTGATCAAGGATGTCGCGCTGATCACCGACGGCCGCTTCTCCGGCGGCAGCCACGGGTTTGATGTCGGCCACATCACGCCGGAAGCCGCGCGCGGCGGCCCGATCGGGATTGTCCGTTCGGGCGACCTCATCGAGATCGACGCGGTCAAGAACACGATCAATCTCCTGATCCCGGACGCCGAGTACGCGGCGAGGATGGCCGCCTACCAGCCCCGCCCCCCCCGCGAGACCCGCGGCGTGCTCGCCAAGTATGCCAAGCTGGTCAGCACCGCCTCCGAGGGCGCGGTGACGGACAAGTATCTCTAACCGAAGCCAGGAGCTAGAATCCAGCAGCGAGAAGACATACCCCGCATCCAGCTCTGGTGACTTCATTCTAGCTCCTACCTTCAAAATTCTAGCTTCTCCCCTCTATGAGCTGGTCACGCTTCCAAAAGTACCTCTACACCAATCCGGAGCTCGGGCTGTCGGTCGACATCAGCCGGATGCCGTTTCCGGATGGCTACCTTGAGAAGATGGAACCGGACCTGCAGTCCGCCTATGCCGCGATGCAGGCGCTGGAGGCCGGGGCCATCGCCAATCCGGACGAGGGTCGCATGGTGGGACACTACTGGCTGCGCGCCCCGCAGCTGGCGCCGACCAAGGAATTGTCCGCCGAAATCACCACCACGCTAGCGGCGATGAAGTCGTTCGCGGCCCAGGTGCATGCCGGCCAGATCGCCGGCCCGCAGGGGCGGTTCACGCACCTGCTGGTGATCGGCATCGGCGGCTCCGCCCTCGGCCCTCAGTTCGTCAACCACGCGCTAGGCCAGCCCGGCGCGGACAAGATGGCGGTGACGTTCTTCGACAACACGGACCCGGACGGCATGGACTACGTGCTCGGCACGCTGGCCGGTCATCTCCCCCGGACGCTCGCCTTGGTCATTTCGAAATCGGGAGGAACCGCGGAGACCCGCAACGGCATGCTCGAGGCCGCCGCGGCGTTCAAGGCCGCGGGGCTGACTCCGGCGCGGCACTTCGTCGCCGTCACCGGCGTGGGCTCTAAGCTCGACCGGCTGGCGACCAAGGAGGGATGGCTGGCCCGTTTCCCCATGTGGGACTGGGTCGGCGGCCGGACCTCCGAGCTCTGCGCCGTGGGCCTGCTGCCGGCCGTGCTTCAGGGCATTGACATTGATGGCCTGCTCGCCGGCGCCGCGGCGATGGATATCGTAACGCGCTCCACCCGCACGACGGAAAACCCGGCCGCACTCCTCGCCGTCATGTGGTACTTCGCCACGGATGGCCGCGGCACCAAGGACATGGTCGTTCTGCCGTACAAGGATCGCCTGCTCCTTTTCTCGCGCTACCTCCAGCAGCTGGTGATGGAGTCGCTCGGCAAGGAGCTGGATCTGAAGGGCAATGTCGTGAACCAGGGCATCGCGGTTTACGGTAACAAGGGATCGACCGACCAGCACGCCTACGTGCAGCAGCTCCGCGAGGGGGTGAATAATTTCTTCGTGACCTTCATCGAAGTGCTCAAGGACCGCGGCTCCCCTTCGATGGAGGTCGAGCCCGGGGTGACTTCGGGTGATTTCCTGCAGGGATTCTATCTCGGTACCCGCGACGCCTTGAGCGAAAAGGACCGCTGGTCCATTTCTCTGACCCTACCCGACGTGACACCACGCACGCTTGGCATGCTGATCGCACTCTACGAGCGCGTGGTCGGTCTGTACGCGAGCCTGATCGGGATCAATGCCTACCACCAACCGGGCGTGGAGGCAGGCAAGAAGGCGGCCACAGGGGTCATCGATCTGAAACTGAAGCTGACGTCCGCCCTGAAGGCCGCTCCCGGCCAGGCGTTCACCGCCGAGGCCCTTGCCCACCACGTTGGCGGCGACCCGGAGCTGGCGTTTAAAATTCTCGAACATCTGGCCGCCAACGGCGCGGTGAAGCGCGAGGCCCGCGCTCCCGTGTACGCGAGCACCTATCAGGCTTAAGGAAAGTAATTGGCGTTAGTCAAAAAGGAGTCAGGCTGGGTCTCCCATGAAGATCCTCATCCTGGTTCCTTCCCTCCTTTTCGCGGCCGCCCTCGTCTCGTCTCTCCTCCTGCTCCGGGAACGAGCCCAGCTCCAAGCCGAGGTCGCCATGCTCGATTCCGATCGCACCGGGCTCCGGGCGGAACTGGGTCGCAGTACGGAGGCGCAGGCCGGACTCACCGCCCGAGTGAGCTCGCTCCAAGGCGAATTGGCGGAGAACCGCAATCGATTGGCCGTGCAGGAAGGCAGCGCGTCCGACCTGCGGCGGGAACTCGCGCTCGTGCGCAGCCAACTCGAACAAAGAGATCAGCAATCCCTCGTCTGGCAGGGAGAGGCGGCAAACCTCCGCGAATCGCTCGCCCTCGCCAAGCTTGAGGTTTCCTCCGCCGGCGCGGACGAGATTGCGGCCTATCAGGCCCGGATTGTGGCCCTCGAAGCGGACCTTGCCGCGGCGGTCGAGCGGACGCGCCCTGGCGGGCCGGCCGCTCCGGTGGTCGTACTCCCAACCACTGTCCCGGTCTTGGAGGTCGGGCCTGACAATGCGTTCGTCGTCCTCGGATTCGGATCAAAAGACGGAGCCCGGCCCAGTCACGTGCTCGAGATTCGACGGGGAACCGAATCCGTGGCCACGGTTCTCATCACAGGGGTTGATCCCCATCATGCCATTGCCCAAGTCCGGCCCAATACCTTGCGAGCCGGCTTGCACAAGGGCGACCTCGCAACCATAACTTCCTCACCATGACCTCCATCAAGCGCCTTGTGCTGGCGGCCCTTGTCACCTCCGGTGCCTTCCTCGCCGGCTGCAGCTCCCCGTCTGACAGCTCCATTCCGTGGAGCCGTCCCGCCTCTTGGGAGAACCAAGTCCCGGGCATGGGTCCGATGCAGGGCGCGGGTGGCGGCCGCTGAACCACCGCCCCTCCCTCCCCTTGCCCATCCGGTCCTGCGAGCGCGGGGCCGGATTTTTTTATGCTCGCTCATCCCGCTTCTGGTTTGAACCCAACTACTGGTGGCGGCACAGAAGGATTTGCCGCCCGTGACTCCCGCCTCCGCCAATCCCTCACTGGTCCCCCAGCCGGGTCATCTCTACGTCATCGCGACGCCGATCGGAAATCTGGCGGACCTGACCGAGCGCGCCCGCGCCCTGCTCGGCACCGTGGATCTGGTGGCCTGCGAGGACACCCGCACGACGGGCGCGATGCTGACCCGCTTTGGCCTGCGCCGGGAGCTGGTGGCTTACCACGATCATAACGAGATGGAGGCCGCCGACCGGCTCGTCGAACACCTCGCGGCCGGACGCAGCATTGCGCTGGTGAGCGATGCCGGCACCCCGGCCCTGAGCGATCCCGGCTTCCGCCTAGTCCGCGCCTGCCGCCGCCGCGGGTTGCCGGTAATACCCGTCCCGGGCGCCAGCGCGCTGACCGCGGTCCTGAGCGCGGCGGGCCTGCCCACCAATGGCTTTCTCTTTGTCGGTTTCCTGCCGGCCAAGTCGGCCGCCCGGCTCGCGTTTCTCCAGAAGTACCGGGATTTCGACTACACCCTCGCGCTCTACGAGAGCTGCCATCGCATCGACAAATTTGCGGACGAAATCCTGGCGACCCTGGGTTCCGACCGGATCGTGTGCATTGCCAAGGAAGTCACGAAATTGCACGAGACCTTTCTGATTGGCCGGGCCGAGGACGTCTGCGCGCGCCTGGGCCAGACCAGCCTGAAGGGCGAGTTCGTCGTCCTGATCGCGCCCGCCGATTTCGCCTTATAACCTGACGAGGCCATCCGGCTGTTGCCTCCCCGACCGCTTTGCCTCCTCCTCGGTCCATGGCTCCGGAAACCGTCGCGATCATCGATATCGGTTCGAACTCGATCAAACTGCTGGTCGCCGGGCGCGCGGCCGACGGTACGCTCTGCTCGCACCTCATGCACACCGTGGACGCACGGATCAGTGCCGGGATCAGCCGTGAGCATCCGCGGCTCAGTGCCGCGGGCATGGCCGCCGGGCTGGCGGCCGTACGTGAGTTGGTTGCGCGGGCGGCCCCTCTGGCACCGGCCCGCACGGTGATGGTGGCCACCAGTGCGGTGCGCGACGCGGAGAACGGCGCGGAGTTTCGCGCGGAGGTCCAGGCGGCGACAGGCGTGGCGGTTCGGCTGCTTTCCGGCGAGGAGGAGGCCAATTACATCGGGCGCGGGCTGGCGTCCGACCCGGTGCTTAGCGGTCTGCGGGACTTCTACGTCTTTGATCTCGGCGGTGGCAGCCTCGAGTGCCTAGCGTTCCGCGATCGGCGCGTGGTCCAAGCAGTGAGCCTGCCCCTGGGTTGCGTCCGGCTGACCGAGCGCTTTGTCGCTGATGCGTCCGGGCCCTTCGCCGCGGCGGCACGCTCCGCGATCATGGCCCACTCCCGGCAGGTGATCAGCGATGCCGGCTTTGTCTTCAATCTGCCGGGGGCGAATGCGGTGTTCGCCGGCGGCAGCATGACGACTCTGCGCATGGTGCTGGGCGCCCGCACGGGCAAGGCGCTGAAGGAAACACCCGCGATCATCGGCGTTGCCGAGCTCCGGAGCGTGCTGGACAGCGTGTCGATCCTCCCCTTGGCGGAGCGCCAATCGATAGAGGGGCTGCCCGCAGCGCGAGCGGACGTTTTTCCCGCCGCGCTGGCCACGATCTTGGCCATCGCGGAGGCGGGTTCCCTGCCCGTCTTCCAGCACTCACTCTATAATCTGCGCTGGGGCTTGGCGGCGGAGTTATTGATGCCCTGATCGGCCCTTCCGATCTCGCTAGCCAATTGGCGCAGGCAGGGAGACGGCAAGTCGTTCCGCCCAAGGTTGGAGAGCGAGGAGAATTCCCGGATGCAGGTCCACCCCCTCGCGGACCTGCCTTTCGCGACGGAGCAATCCGGACTCGCCGGGAACCCGGACGCGCTCGCCACCGGAAATCGGTTTCGCGGCCCGACTCCGATTTACGAGGTGTCCGGTTTCACGCACGACCGAAGCCATCCCACCAAATCGGGCCGGATCGAGGATCTGCAGAAAAACATTGGCAGACCAACCCTCGGCAGGGAGTCGGCTGCGGCCGTGTGCGATGATGAATTTTCGCAAATGTAACGGGGTCGCGTTGCTGTCGGGGGTGCCCTGAGCAAAGTCCACATCCAATGACCTTGGACGAGTCCTCTGTTCTGATCCCCGGGGTTCCTGAGACCCGGTTCGCGCGGCAGATTTTCTGGCTCGGATTGCATCGGCGAACCATCCTTGGGGGGTCGATGCTGCCGATCTTCCACCCGGAATACTCTCAGCCCGAGGCCCAACTGCTCGCGCAAGTCGGGCGGGCGCGCCGCCTCCCCGCGATCGACGAGGAGATCCGGATTCTCCAGCACCAGGAGTCGAAGCAGAACGGGTTCCGGCGGCAGTTGAAATTTCGATGGTCAACCCGCCGTTTACGGCGCACGGCGGCAGCAGCGTTTGCGCGGGCGAATGAGGGGCGGAGATCGGGTCTGCTGCCGACATGACCCTTCAGAACCGGCCGACCCCCGTTGTCTGGGCCTGGCTGATCCTCGGCAGTTTGTTGTCCGCCCGCGCGGCCGAAGGAGACCTTGCCGGAGCCGTGGATCTTTACGAGGCCCGGTCCTATTCCGCGGCCCGGGTAGCGTTGCGCGCGGTGGAAGAGAAAAAGGGTGGCGATCCGGCGATCGACTTTTACCTGGGGCGGATCGCGCTCTGGTTCGATGACGAGGAGGAAGCACGGGAGCGGCTGCAGAGAGCCGTCAACGAGGAACCCGGCGAGGCGCGGTATGCCAACGCGCTGGGCGATGCCTATGGGCTGACTGCGCAGCGGGCCCCGCTCATGACCAAGCTCGGCTGGGGAAAAAAGTGTCTTGCCGCCTATGAACGGGCCGTGGCCCTCGAGCCCGCGAATCCGATTTTTGAATGGAGCCTGCTTGGCTATTACCTTCACGCTCCGCGCATCGCCGGGGGCGGGTTGACCAAGGCCCGCGCGGCCGCCGCGCGGATCAAATCGCTCGACCCGGAGGGGGGCCATGCGGCTTTGATCACCGTGCACTTGGCGGCCAACGACTTTCCCGCCGCCCTGGCGGAGGCCGAGCAGGCCCTGCGCAATCACCCCGACAGTTTTCTCGCGCTTTACCAGTTTGGCCGCTGCGCCGCGGTCTCGGGCCTCGAGCTGGATCGCGGCATCGCCGCGCTCCAGCGCTGCCTCGCACTCCCCGCCCCCCAGGGCGACGGGCGGCCGAGCCACGCTTTGGTCCATTATCGCCTCGCTTCGCTCTTTGAGCAGCAGGGAATGGAAGGCCGCGCGGCGGAGCACCTCGATCGGGTGCGGGTGGTGCATCCGGACTTCCGCGCGGAGAAGATGACCCTGAAGAATTGAGCCCGGACGCCGTGCTTGTGCCCGAACCCGCGGCTTGCCTAGGCTGGGCCATGGAAACTTCCGATTGGGCCAGCCTCGGCGACGAGGCTCTGCTGGAAAAAAAGATTTCCCAGCTTGGGCTCAAGATTGAGGGGACCGAGGTTGAGCCCCTGGTGAAGCAGCTGCACGCCGAACTGGCGCAGCAGGGCCTCGCTTTCCTGCCCCCCTGCCATGTCGGCGACGAGTGGTTTGTCCCGGTTGGCATCCCGTCCATCTTTGTGCCGTTTTTTCTTGTGCACGAACGGCTGCGCAAGCTGGAGCGGACCCTGATGCTCGAGGTGGAGGGGGAAACGACGGAGTGGTTTATGCGCCTGATGCGGCACGAGGCGGCGCATGCCTATGCTTACGCCTACCAGTTGCCGCGTCGGCGCACCTGGCAGCGCGTCTTCGGCCGGACCTCCGCGGATGAGACCCCGCAGTTTTATCGTCCGCGGCCCTACAGCCACTCCTATGTCGTGCACCTCGACGACTGGTACGCCCAGAGCCATCCGGACGAGGACTTTGCGGAGACCTTTGCGGTCTGGCTCACGCCGGGCCTCGACTGGCGCACCCGCTTCAAGGGCTGGAAGGCCCTGCAGAAACTCGAGTACGTGGACGAGCTCATGAAGTCGCTCGCCGGGACGCCCGCGACCCACCCACCTGAGTACCGGGTGGCCGATTTTGATTTTCTCGGGGTGAAGCTGAAGACGTACTATGCGCGCAAGCGGAAGCTCTACGAGGACTCCTACCCGGACTTCTACGACAACGATCTGCGCGAGCTTTTTCCGGGCGCTCCGGACGGCGTGGTGGCGCTGCGCGCATCGGCTTTCCTGCGGCAGCGGCGGCGACCGCTGATGGACGCGGTCTGCGGTGCCACCAATGAGAAAAAGTACCGGGTGAACGCGCTGCTGAGCCGGCTGATCGCGCGCTGCGACCAGCTGGGGCTGACGCTTGACCCGCACGAGGGCCGGCAGGACCTGCGCGTCTCCGCGTACATCACCACCCTCGTGATGAATTATTTGTTCACCGGTAAGTTCAAACGCACGAAGTGACATGAAGAAGAAGCTGAAGGTATTGGCGCTGTTCGACGCGATCCGCCCGACGGGGATCAACGAGGATCTAACCGCCGAGCTCAAAACCGACGACTGGAAGACCGAGGCTGGCGTCCTTGCCGCGCTGCGCGATCTCGGCCACACCGTCGAGCACCTCGCGCTCTTCGATGATCTCGATCTGCTGCGACAGAAGCTGCAGTCCTTCGCTCCGGACCTGATTTTCAATCTTGCGGACCAGTTCCGCAACAATCGCGCCTTTGATCAGCACATCGTCTCTATCCTCGCGATGTACGGCGTGCCATTCACCGGCTGCGGGTCGACCGGGCTGACCCTCTGCAAGCACAAGGGGATCTCAAAGAAGATCCTGAGCTACCACCGCATCCACACGCCGGCCTTTGTCATCCTTGCCCGGGGCCGCCGCATCGCCCGGCCGCGGCAGCTCCGCTTTCCCATCCTGGTGAAACCGCTCAAGGAGGAGGCGTCGCTCGGCATCTCGCAGGCCTCGTTCGTCGAAAACGACGAGCAGTTCAAGGAACGCGTCCAGTTCATTCACGAAAAGTACGACAATGACGTGATCGCGGAGGAGTACATCGATGGTCGGGAGCTCTACGTGAGCATCCTGGGGAATCACCGCCTGCAGGTGTATCCGGTGCGCGAGCTGGTCTTCAGCGAGGTCCCGCCGGACGAACCCAAGATTGCGACCTACAAGGCCAAGTGGGATGAGGACTATCGGAAGCGTTGGGGCCTGCAGAACCAGTTTGCCGAAGGGCTAGAGCCCGCGCTGGTGCGGCACATCGAGAGCGTGTGCAAGCGCATCTACCACCTGCTGACGATTGACGGCTATGCCCGGCTGGACCTCCGGCTGACCGCGGCCAACGAACTCTATTTCATCGAAGCCAACCCGAATCCCATTCTGGCGGCCGACGAGGATTTCGCGCTTTCCGCCATGAAGACCGGACTGAGCTACCCGCAGTTGATCGCGCGCATCGTGCGCCAAGGGCTGACGACCGGCCGGGACTGAGCAGCGGTCGGGCTCAGCTCCCGCCGACCCACTGGAGAAAGAGCGTCACGAGGAGGCCGTTGGTGAAGTCGATCAGGAAAGCGCCCACGATCGGGACGGCAAGAAACGCCCGCGGCGAAGGCCCGTGCCGGAGCGTAAGGGTCTGCATGTTGGCCACGGCATTGGCCGTGATGCCGAGCCCGAAGCCAATGTGCCCGGCGCCGATCACTGCGGCGTCGTAGTCGCGCCCCATGAAGCGATAGGTCACGAAGACGACGAAGAGCACCGCCACCGCGATCTGCGTCAGCAGCAGGATCAGCATCGGCCCGCCCGCGGCGGCCAAGTCGCGAAGATTGATGGTCATCATGGCCGCCGTGATGAAGAGCGCTAGCAGGGCATTCGACCAGGCCTGCACCGTCGCCGTGCGGATCCAGGTTCCACCCGCAAGATCGTGCAGATTTCGGACGATGACGCCCACGATCATGGCCCCGATTTGCAGGGCGAAAAACAGACCGGCTTTCTGGAGGTAGAACGTCAGCCAGGCGCCGGCCTTCATGCACGCGATCAGCACACCGAGCACGGCCAGCGCGGCGAGTGGATGACCCACGAGCTGTCGGACATCGTGTAGCAGACCGGCCCGCGGCCGGACGGCGGGCGCGGAGACGCCGGCCGCGGCGGGCTGCTCCGACCTGCCGGGGGTATTCAGGCCATGGCGGCGGATGAGCCAGCTACCCACCGGGCCGCCCACCAGTCCGCCGGCCACGATGCCAAAGGTCGCCGCCGCGAGTGCGAAATTCACCGCTCCGGTCAGTCCGAGTCGTTCGATCTCGGGGGAAAAACTAACGGCGGAACCCGGGCCGCCCGTCAGCGTGAGCGCGGCGCAGACGAGCCCGAGCAGCGGGGAAACGCCTAGCGCCTTGGCGACGAGCAGGCCGACGACATTCTGAACCACGGCCAGAATCGTCGCCAAGCCCAGCAGACGCAGCACGAGCCACGCGCCCGGCTTCAGCACCTCCCAGGACGCGTTGAGTCCCACGCAGGTGAAAAACGCAACCATCAGCGGAAGCGTCGAGCCCACCATCGGTCGGTCGGCCCAGAGCGGTTCAATTGTCACCAACCACGACCAGCCGGCTGCGGCGGTTCGGGAAACGAGGGTGACCGCGGCCAGCCCGCTGCCGTTGATCGCCAAGAGGGCAAGGGCGGCGAAAAGGCCGCCAATCACGGATGCCGGCACACTGAGCCGGCGCAGCCACCCCACCCGCTCAACGACCTGCTCGCCCCCCAACACGAGTGGCGCCGCCAACGCGAGCACGGCGAAGGCCGGCAGGGTCAGGGTAAAGGTCTCCACCGGATCACTCTACGCCCAAGGTGCGTCGCGCCGAGCCGAAACGGTGAAGGATGACTTGGCCACCTACTTCTCCGCCTCGCCGGCGACCACGCCCAGGGAACCAATGATCATCAGCTTGTAGTCGACGGCGGGATCGGGTGTCACGACCGGCATCGCGGAACGCAGGT
>CAMAXB010000021.1 GCA_945862035.1 Opitutus sp. GAS368 | reverse complement strand
ACCCACGGTCCGGCCCTGCTTGATGCAATTACCTTTCGGCAGCTTTCATTCTGGGGGTTGCAGAACCTGAGTCTGGCCCTTAGCCTATGGTTGGGGGTGTTCGTGCTCTACGGTTGTCTCCGGCGCGCGGTCAGCCAGACCCCATGGCTTAGTTTTGCTTTAGCCATGCTGTTTGGGTCCTCACCCGGACTTTTGGCCCCGGCCTACGGGATGGATCTCTACATGACAGTGACTGCGGCGCCCTTTGTGGTGCTAGCCATATTTGGGGCAACGCAGAGTTATTCGGCCCGGACTTTTTCAAGTTACGGATGGATGGCCATCGGCCTGGCTGGCACCTGGCTCGCGCATCCGCCCGTGGCTGCGTGGACGAGCTTCGCCAGCCTAGGCATCGTGGGTGTGAGCTGGCTTACGCAGCGACCTTGCGTGAGCGCGGCGCTCAACTTGCTCGTGGCCGGCGTTCTTGGCGCTCTGCTGAGCGCATGGGCCTTTGCATCGGCTCTTTCCCTTAGGGAGGGCATCATCGACGCTTCGCCGGCCAATTTAGTCTCTGAACTTGTCACCGCCACGACAGGGTCGGTTGGCTGGGCTGGCCTGCTTCCCGTCCGAGCTGGCGGGACAGAGCTCGGCGATTACCAATTGGGCTACGCGGGGTGGGCGCTTTTCTTTACCGCCGTGTTGGTGGCCCTGCGCAGGGGAACAGGTGTAGTCCGAGCGTTGGTGGGCGTGACCGTGTTTTTACTGGTGCTGACCCTGCCAATTCCGGTTTTGCACGAGCGTCTTTGGCAAGCCATGCCGCCCGCCTTTGGCATGCTCACCAATTCATGGCCAATGCAGCGCGCGTATCTTCTGCTGGCCACGATCGTGATTTTTTCTTTCGCGCTCAGCTGGTTGCACGTTGCTCCGCTCTTCGTGGCCGGGCACAAGCGCCGCCGTCAGGCATGGGCCGTGATCGCTCTGTTGTGCGTCTGGACCGTGATGCAAGCGTGGTCCTTTGTTTCGCGTGGCTACTTTACGCGAGACATCGCTACGCGAGTGGCGCCCGTTCACCAGTCCTCAAATATCGATCTGACGGGGATAGCCTACGCGTTCATGAAGATCCCCCGCCAATTCTACCACGGAACTCGCGACCCCGAGCAGGAGCTCCGCCTGCTCGCACCGGACGCCATTCGGACCGTAGCCCTGAACGAGGGACCACCCTCTCAGACGGGCGCGCTCTGGGTTGCTGAGTTGCGCACGCCCGCGGGCGATTCGAGCCTTTTTCAGTTCGAGCCGACAGTGATCCTCGAGCCAGGACGGCGCTACCGCCTGAAGTTTCAGTTTGGGTCAGCAACAGTATCTGGCGTTCTGGTTCTTAAGGGATCCCACGGCTTGTATCGGCAGTATCTGCTCCCCGGATCGGAACGGGGGCTGGGATTCGGAATGTACGCTGACAATCGGCGGGAGCTCGTGCTCTGGACCGACTCGCCCGAAGCCGAGAGGATTTCGTTCGCGCTGGCGACATCGGATTCCACCGCCGTCATTCCGGAGGCGTTCGCATCGCTGGAGCTTTTTTCCTTCGACCGCGCAGCGTTGCCATTTCGACTGATTTCGCTCGCTCCTTCCCTCGTCGTAGAGGCGGATATCACAGAAGACGGTTGGCTTGAAACCCCGCGAATGTTTGTTGCGGGTTATGCCGCGACCGTTGACGGGGTTGCGGTTGTACCACGTCGCTCGCCGGATGGTCAGACGCTCATCCCGGTTACGGCCGGCCACCGGCGAATAGAGATGAGCTACGTTCCCTCGGATCTCTTGCGACGGAGCTCTTTCATCTCCCTAAGCAGCTGGACCATTCTCGCGGCAATCGGACTTTGCTGGGTGCTCTTCAAACGCCTGCCGCACCGGCCCGCCAGAGGCGCAAGCGTCGCCTGGCAACGCATCACGATCGGGCTCACTCTTTCGGGTGGAGCATTCACTGCGATCTGGCTTTTCGCACAGATCAAGCGGGAGTTACTGCCGACGCAACAGGCGGAACCGGGACCACTCACCCTCGAACTTGCTCTGCCGGTCGACGCGGTCGGCAAAGCGGAGCCTCTGGTGTCTTCGGGTGAGGGCCCCGGAAGCGTGACTCTATTCGTGCGCTATGACTCCGCGTCGACTATCCGCCTCGGCATTGACGTCTGGGGATACGGGCCCCGCGAGAGCAATCCCCTGCCGATCGACTACGCCAAAGTTCAGACCATCCGTCTAACCAGCGGACTTCTCTATGACCGCGCGGAAAAAGCACTTTTGAACCGATTTGGACTGGAGCCAACAACCTGGCTGCAAAAGACCACCCAATTTTGGCTCAACGACCAGGAGGTATTTTTCATTTCCGAGCCGCCCCGATCAAAGGTAGTTTCACCTTTCGGAGTTCTACGCTCAGTTACCGGCGATGGTTCCTACCAGCATCGCTTTAGCGGAGTGCGGCTTTCCGCAAACTGGGGGCCTGTCCGGGCTGACCTCGTTCCTCTTCCCACTACACAGCAACTCAAGGCTGAGTATGGGCCAATTAAACTCACGGTTCTGCTCTCAGCCCTGCAGATCGGGCAGGCCGAGCCTTTGATCTCGGTTAGGGACACCGCAGGCGGAACCTGCCTCTTCATTCACTACCTCGATGCCACCCACGCGCGAGTAGGTCTGGAAGGACCAAACTCAACCCTCGTGACCTCGGCGCCGTTTGCCGTCGATTACACGAAGCCGCTCACGATTGCCTTGTCCCACTCTGCCTTCTATCCGCAGGACTCGTCCGTGTTGGCGGGTTACTCGCCCTATCAGCGGCTGCAGTTGCTACAAAAAACACGCGTAGCAGTGAATGACCGTTGGGTTCTTACTGGTCACTCGGTCGATGCAGACAAGACTGTTTCCGGACCGGTGCGTTTTGGCCTTAACACAGTCGGAGCCACTTACCCCTTGCCCGCCTTCAGCGGACGCTTTCTCGCAAGCGGACGTATGGAGGCAAAGGATTGGCCGCTCGGCCCAGGCAACCCCGAAGCGGCGTTCGCGTCGGGAACGGCGGGGCCCATCGAAATCACCGTACGCTTGCCCGAGGATATGTACGGTCGCCAGCAACCGATCTTCGTCGCGGGCAAGGCCGGCGAGGGAGTACTCGTTATCGTGCACTACCTGGATCGGGATCACATCCGCGTGGGCGTTGACGTCTGGAACAAGGCGCTGTTCTGGAGCGAGCCCATCCCAACGGATTATCAGGCTCCGCAGCGCATCCAAATCGCCATGACTTCACTTTTTCCGACCGACCATTCCGAGGTCGAGGCCCTGCCTCAGGCGGATCGCGACCGGCGGCGCAACACTCTTTCGGTGGCGGTCAACGAGGCCACCGTGATCAGTGAAACGATCTTCGCCTACGATTCTCACCGAGAACAAATGACGCCGGGCCGATCGAACATTGGAGGTTCGAATAACGAGGCGGCATTTCAGGGCGATATTCTCGACGTAAAACGACTCCCATTCGCGAGTCCCTAAATGCCCCTCCGGCGCGCAATTTTTGTAGTCGCCGGCAAGCTAATCAAAAAACAAAGGCTTGAAATCAACCCGGCCGGAGCCTAACGCGTCGCGTCTCCATGAAGTCGCTCATCATCGCCGAGAAGCCGTCGGTCGCGGCCGATCTCGCCCGCGCGCTCGGCAAAATTCCCAAGAAGGGCGATCATTACGAGGATGACACCTTCGTGATCTCCTCCGCCGTCGGCCATCTGGTCGAGCTGGAGATGCCGGAGGACATCGACAAGAAGAAGTACGGTTTCTGGCGGCTGGAGATGCTGCCGATCATCCCCGAGAAATTCGGTCTGAAGCCGATCTCCGATTCGAAGGACCGTTTTGACCAGCTGAAGAAGCTGCTCGCACGAAAGGACATCGACCTCGTCGTCAACGCCTGTGACGCCGGGCGCGAGGGCGAACTCATTTTCGCCTATCTTTATCAGCTCGCGAAGTCCAAGCTGCCGGTGAAGCGGGCCTGGATGCAGACCATGACCACCGAGGGCATCCAGCAGGCCTTCCAGCATCTGCGCGACGGCGAGCAGATGGCCGGCTTGGCCGACGCCGCCCGCTGCCGGAGCGAGAGCGACTGGCTGATCGGCATCAACGGCACCCGCGCCATCACCAAGCGCATGTTCGGCTCCCGCGCCGGCAATGTCGCCTCTGTCGGCCGCGTCCAGACGCCCACCCTCGCGATCGTCTTTGGGCGCGAGTTGGAAATCCGCCACTTCAAGCCCCGCCCCTACTGGCGGATCACGGCCCAGTTCACGATCGCCAAGGGCGCCTACGAGGGCGTGTACCAGCGTCCGAATTTCAAGAAGGCGGAGAACGATGACCTCGACCGCATTGACCGGGTCTGGGAAGAGTCCGTGGCCAAGGCCGTCCACGCCGCCTGCCAGGGTCAGCCAACCGCCACCGTGCGCGAGGAGAAGAAGGCCTCCAACCAGGCCAGCCCGCGCCTCTACGATCTCACCACCCTGCAGCGCGAGGCCAACGGCCGCTTCGGCCTGCCCGCCCGCCGCACGCTCCAGATCGCCCAAGCCCTCTACGAACGCCACAAGGCGATCACCTATCCGCGTACCGACTCCCGCGCCCTGCCCGAGGATTACATCCCCACGGTCCGCCAGACGCTGACCAACCTGACCGGTGACCTCGCCGCTCACGGCGCCGTCGTGCTGGAGCAGGGCTGGCTCCGCCCCAACAAGCGCATCTTCAACAACGCGCAGATCTCGGATCACTTCGCGATCATCCCGACCACGACCGCCCCCGCCAATCTCGACGAGATGGAGGCCAAGGTCTACGACATGATCGCCCGCCGCTTCGTCGCGGCGTTCTACCCCTCGGCCGAATTCGATGTCACCACCCGGATCAGCACGGTCGCCCCGGGCCATGATTTCAAGACCGAGGGCAAGGTCCTGACTTCCCCGGGCTGGCTCGCCGTCTACGGCAAGAGCACGGTCGACGACGATTCCCCCGACTCCAAGGCGCTCCCGGCCCTGACCGCCAACGACAAGTCCAAGGCCGCCACGACCGAGGCCAAGCTTCACGCCGAAACCACCAAGCCGCCCCCACGCTACACGGAAGCCACGCTGCTCTCCGCCATGGAAGGCGCGGGGAAACTCGTGGATAACGAGGACATGGCCGAGGCCATGAAGGAACGCGGGCTTGGCACTCCGGCGACCCGCGCCGACACGATCGAAGGCCTGATCAATCAGAAGTACCTCGAGCGCAACCAACGCGAACTCGTCCCGACCACCAAGGCCGAGTCGCTACTGGAGTTCCTGGCAGCAGTTAAGGCCGACGCCCTGACCAAGCCGGACATGACCGGCCAGTGGGAATACAAGCTGCGCCAGATGGAGCAGGGCAAGTTCTCCCGCCCGCAGTTCATGGCCGAGATCATCGAGGTTACTCAGGGCATCGTCGAGCGCACCAAGACCTTCGAGGAAAACGAGGGCAACTCGCGCGTGACGGACATCGTTTCGCCGACCGATGGCCAACCGATGCTGGAAACCCTGCGCAGCTACAAGTCGCGCGATGGCGTACTCACCGTCTACAAGGTCATGAGCGGGCGCAAAATCGAGGAGCCCGAGGTGCGCCAGTTGGTCGCGCAGGGCGAGATTGGTCCGCTCGACGGCTTCGTCTCCGCCAAGACCGGCAATCGCTTTCCCTCCAAGATCAAGATCGTCGACGACGAGAAGAAGCTAGGGCAGCGCAAGGCCGAGCTCGATTTCGGCAGCAAGGTGGATGTCGCGACGCTCGAGCCTTTCTGGACCGACCCGGCCACCAAGGCCGAGCTCTGCGAGGCCCCCACGAACTACCTGCTGCGCGAGCGCGACGGCGACGGCTGGAAACAGACGTTCAGCGTGGGTCGACTGATGTGTCAGAAGCCCATCACCCGTGAATTGGCCATTGAGTTGGTCACCGTCGGCAAGAGCGCCCTCGTGGAGGGGTTCATTTCCAAGAAGGGCCGTCCATTCGACGCGTTCCTGCTTCGGCAGGGCCCGAAGATTGCCTGGGAATTCCCCCCCCGGAAGCCCCGCGAAGGCGGTGGTGCCCGCGGTCCGCGCAAGGCCAAGACTCCGCTCGACCTCACCAAGGCCCTCAAGCTCGGCGAGAGCAAGGCGCACGATGGCGAGCTGTACCAGACCGAGGAGTCCTTCGTGGTGGTCAAGCCGCAGGCCGACGGATCGCCCCGCACCGTGTTCGAGGTCAAGCGCACGCTTTGCGGCAAGGAGTTGCCGGCCGAGGAGATCGAGCGCCTGCTCGAACTCGGAAAGACCGGCCTGATCGAGGGTTTTGTCTCCAAGCGCGGCTCCAACTTTGGCGCCTACCTGACCCTGTCCAAGGACAAGAAGAAGGCCGAATTCGAGTTCCCGCCGCGTTAAGTACCGCCGGCTTGCGCACCGGTCCCTGCGTTTGTAGGGTAACCGGTGACGCCTTCCGTGCGTCGTAACTCAGCAGTGAACGCGTCCCCCAAGAATCTCCTGATCGGCTTCCTCGCCCTCACCACGGTGTCGGCCAGTGCCTTGGCTTGGCAGCAGTACCGCAAGCTGCGCTCCCTGCAGGTCACATCGACGCTGGCCTCGACCGAGCGCGCCGAGTGGCAGAAGCGTGTCTGGGACGCGGAAAAGCGGGCGGCGCCCCCGCCGGCGGCGGAGCCGCCTGCGTTGGTCGCTGGTCCCGACTCCCCCTTGTCTGCAGATGCTCAGACGGAGGCTCCCCGGGCGGGAGGCGGCCGCGGTAACCAGATGGCTACCCTGCTGAATAATCCCGACTTTGTGCGTGCCATGGCCCTGCAGCAGAAGGCCGCCCTCGATGGCCGCTACGCCGATCTTTTTCGCCGCTTGAAGCTTTCACCGGACCAGGTCAACCGCCTCAAGGACCTGCTGGTGGAGCGCCAGAGCGTTGGCCTCGACGTGATGGCCGTCGCCCGGGAGCAGGGCCTCGACGGCCGCAACAGCCGTGATCAATTGCGCACGCTGATGCAGGAGGGCGAGGCGGCCGTGAACGGGGAAATCCAATCCCTTTTAGGCGCCGAGGGCTACGCTGCGTACCAGAGTTACGAACAGACCCAGCCGCAGCGCAATGTGGTCGACCAGTTGCAGACACGCCTGAGCTATAGCGCGGCCCCGCTCAGCGAGGGCCAATCCGATCAGCTGGTGCGGATCCTGGCCGCGACATCGCCCGCTTCCGAGAATCGGGGTGGCGGCGGCCTTGGGGCCCTCACTGTGGTTGCGGCCGCCGGGCGCGGTGGAGCGGGCATCGCCCAAGTTGCGGGAATGGCCGTCGGCGCAACCGCCGCGGTCACCGATGCCAGCGTCGCCCAGGCCCAGGCCGTACTGGCCCCAGCGCAAGTGGAGGCGCTCAAGCAGATTCAGGCGGAGCAACAGGCCCAGCGGCAGTTGTCGGAGGCCTTGCGGAATGGGGGTCGGGTTCAGACCCCATAAGGCCGACCGAGAATACCCTTGCCCGGTGGTTCTCTCGGGCGGTACTTTACCAACCCCTTTTAGCCCTCGCCGCCCATGATCGTCACCAGCGCACAGCTCTTCCAACACGCTTACGGCAAGTACGCCGTTGGTGCCTACAACATCAATAACGCCGAACAGGCGATGGGTCTGTTCAAGGGCTGCATCCAGTCCAAGGCTCCCTTCATCATCCAGATCTCCAAGGGCGCCCGGAAGTACACCGACAAGCGCATGCTGGAGGCGATCATCCGCGCTGCGGCCGAGATTTTCCCCGAGTCCATCTTTGCCGTCCACCTCGACCACGGTGACGAGGAGACCTGCTACGACTGCATCGACTCCGGCTTTTTCAGCTCGGTCATGATCGACGCGTCCCATGATCCGTTTGACCAGAACGTCGCCATCACCAAGCGCGTCGTTGATCGCGCCCACGCCAAGGGCATCTCCGTCGAGGCCGAGCTGGGCATGCTCGGCGGCGTCGAGGAGGACATCAAGGTCGAGGACGGCCACGCCACTCTCACGAACCCGGCCGAGGCCGAGGACTTCGTGAAGAAAACCGGCTGCGATTCCCTCGCCTGCGCGATTGGCACGTCCCATGGCGCGTTCAAGTTCAAGGGCCGGCAGTCCCTCCACTTCGACGTGCTGGACAAGATCAAGCTCCGCCTCCCCGGTTTCCCGCTGGTGATGCACGGCAGCTCCAGCGTGCCGAAGGAGGAGGTTGACCGCATCAACGCCGCCGGCGGCACGATCAAGGATTCGATGGGCGTCGACGTGAACGAGTACCTGCCCGCGGCGAAGCGCGGCGTCACGAAGATCAACATCGACACCGATGGTCGCCTGGTCTGGACGCGCGTCCACCGCGAGTTCTTCCGGGACAAGCCGGCCGAGTTCGATTTCCGTCCCCCGGGCAAGATTTTCATCGAGGAGTACGCCAAGTTCATCGCCAGCCGCAATCATCTGCTGGGCAGCGCCGGTCAACTCGACGACCTGCGCCAGTCCCTCGGGAAGTAAACCCACCCTCCGCTCGCGAAAAAGCCCGGCCCCGCGCCGGGCTTTTTGCTGGTGGCCCCACTCGCCGCCGCGAAGGACCCCGGGCCTGATCTCGCCCTCCAGCGGTGACGCTTCACGGGCAGCTCGTGTCCCTCGTCACGGCGGTGGGAATCAACCTGGCTCTGGCCTTTGCCGTGGCGGCCCTGCGGCGGCCGCTGGCCGCGGTGCCCGTGACGCCAGCGCTGACTCTGTGCGGCGGCGAGGCGGCGACCGGCGCCGGTTGAGCTTCAGGGCAACGCACTCGAGCGGGGGACGCCGATGATCAAACTGCGCGACACTTTCATGCCGTTCTCCCTGCTTGTCTGGCTGGAGGTGAGCCACCGATTGACGACGGAACGGAGCACACGGCAGGGCCTACGCAAACGCTGCCTCGCCGGGGGCGTGGACGACTACCTCGCGCTGGCCGGCAGGGCGCGCTGCTTCAGACCAAACCCTAAACGCGCCTGCGCCACCGCTCCTCGATCCACAGCCCGGCCAGGGCTCCGAGCAGGACCAGCCACGAAACATACGCGAGGCGATCAGGCCGGCTCACTTCGGCGGCCTCCGGGAACGAGCCGAGCGCCGAATCCACCACCAAGCGGTCGGTCAAACGGTTTCGCATCGCACCACGCACGCCACTCAACGCCTGCGCTGGCTGCACGTAAAAGGACTGGCGCTGGCCACCCGATGCGGACTCCAGGTGATGCCAACCGGGGCTCCGCGGCCAAAAAAGGGCCTCCCGCGGACCGCCGGAAGCCAGTGTGACCGGCTTCACGGACTCCGGAGAAAAAACAACCGGCCACGACGGCGGGCGATCGTCCGCCCCCACGTAGGCCAGCCGCACCGGCTGATCGACAAAGGACGGGCTGTCAGCTTCGAGCATGCGCCACGGCAGCTCAGCTGGGACCGGACGACCCAAGGAGGAGAGGAGCAACGTCCAGAACCGCGCGTAGGCCTGCTCCTGCCCTTGCTGCAGCCAACGCCAACTATCCTGAACGAGCGAGACCGTCACCGACCCGCGGCCCTCAGCAAAACGGGTCACCACCGCTCGATCGAGCGTATCCGTGGCGAGCCGCCGCCCGAAAGCGCCTTCCGCGAGGGTCGCGCTGAGAACCCCGACAGGTTCCTCCAGCCGCGTTCCATCAAACAGGCGCAGGCGACTGCGTCGCGTCGACTCTTCTCCGGCGGTCGGATCCGTCACCAGCATCCACGGCAGGGGAAACTCGGTGCGCTCCGCCAGCGGCAACGCCCCCGCCATCACCAGAAGCCCGAGCCCGTCATCGCGCACCGCTCGCCGCAGCACGGTGAGCTCAGCCGGCGTAAACTGGGCAAAGGCCACCGAGTCGCAGACCAAGACATCCTGCGCGGCAAGCAACTCAGCGGCGAGGGTCCGACCGTCGGTGACGTCACTACCCGTGGTTCGCACCCGGTCCGCACTTACCTGGACCCTCCCGGACACCGCGGGACCCATCTCCCCCAACCAGCGCCGGAGCCGCGCCGACTCCGTGGAGGGCGCACTCTCCCAAAACAGGATACGTGGATGCTTGGCCGGCGACACCGTGACGCCCAGGGTCACCGCGTCGCCGCGCGAGCCGATCCGCAGGCGCCATTCGAAACTCCCCGGTGCGACGGGTACTCCGCCCGCGACCGCAAACAGACCCCGTCCATCCGGCTCCGGCTGGACCTCGGCCGTGCGCACCGTCCCGTCGGGCGCCTCGAGCGCCACCGTCACGGGAGTTGCCGGAGCCAACCCAAACACCCTGCCCTGCACCTTGACGGCGTCGCCCAGGACAACATCGCGGGGCGAGGTCACGGTCTCGAAAAGCGGGACTGACGATGGGCGGATCTCCCCCATGCGCCTGACGCGCTGGCCGGACAAGGCCACTGCATCCGCCGCGGTTACGCCGGATCCCGCAATCCGGAATTCGGATACATGAGGACTTAGCCGACGCACAAAGGCCGCATCCGGCACGAGGGTCAGCGCGTCATCACCGCTGGGTGCCGTGCCCAGATCGAAGAACGCCCCGCCCGTTGCCGGAATGGGTCCCGCCCCCTCCGTGACAAGGATTGCAGGCCTGCCCTTGGCGACCGAGCTGGACGCGGGAGCCAGTGAGGCGAGGCCCAGAAGCGCGAGGGCCGCTCCTAAGGCAACGACCGCGCCAATCCTGAACCGACGTCGATCCGCCGGGAGCCCCTGCCACTCCCACTTACAGACCACGGCGGTGAAGGCCGCAGCCAGCAGGCAAATGCCGAGGCTGACGCTCATGGTGCGCCCTCCGGCAATTGCCACAGAGAATCCGCAAAGGCAGCGGAGAGCGCAGCGCGGTCCTCACCGCGGCGGCGAGGCCGCGCAGGGGGCTCGGGCAACAGGCTCCAAAGTGCCTGGCTCAGCACCCGACGCTCCTCCGGGGTCCGCAGGTCGGGTGGCGTGCGCCAAGCCCCCATGGCTCCGAGCCAGCGATCCGGATCCGCCTGTGCCGCCGTCAGCAGGCGGCTCTCGACCAGCGCGTCACGGGCCGGGTCCGCTTCAGCCGGCAGTCCGCCCCGCGACAAGCCCGCCAGCAAGCTCCGGAGCGCCTCGTCCGCCGGCTGACCTTCGTTCGCCACCGGGACCGTTGCTGCAGTGGCCGGGATGGCGTCGAGTTCGCCCCGCAGCCGTCGCTCATCCAGCCGGATCACCGGCGGCTCGAAACCCATCCGTTTGACGTAGACGCGGTCCGCTTGCTGTAGCGCCTTGAGCAATTCAAGTGCGCGATTCTCCGCCGGCAGCGCCTCGGCCGGCCGGGCGGTACGCAAAAAGCCCTCCGCCTCCCACATGGCCGCCAGCACCTGTCGCAGCGACGCCTTCACGGTCTCGCCATAGAAGGTCGCGGCCTCGGGCTTGTCGTGATTATGCATGAAGGCCTCCTGCAGGCGATCGACCGCTTCGGGCCGCAACCGGGGCTTCTCGCCGGTATCGGTACCACCGCCGGATCCCGGTAGCGCCACCGCACCCGCCGTGGGGTGGCCGTGTTCATCCACAGTTCCGGGCTCCGCTGGAGCTCCGCTGACCTCAGGCTCGAACTCCTCACCAAGAAATTGTCCGTACCGCAGCCTCAGCAGCTTTTGGTCAACGCCGATCGCATCCGAGTGACGGGCGAACACGTCGGGGGGCAGAATCGGCCGCGCCGCCACCAACCGCTGGGTGTCCATGATGAGTTGGCGCTGACTCCGGAAATACTCGGGAATCAGGTTTACCCTGGCAACCGATACGCCCGGGTCCGTCACGCTGGACTCCACGCCCGGCATCACCGCGAAGCGGGTCTCGGTTCGCGCGGTTTGCGGCTGCGGGGCCCGCTGGTCGGAGGCCACGGCGTGGAAATAGATTTCATCGCCGGGTTCGAGGGCAAATTCGCTGGTATCCAATGTACGGGTCCAGCTGGAAACACCGGCCTCCGTCTGCTCGGACAGGGGCAGGACCAGATCGCGGAACTTGACGCCCTCGCCCGAGCCCTTCGCGACGGTCGCCACCAGGTGCACCTCACCGATGCCGAAATCGTCGGTGGCCATGACGCGGATCTCGAACTGGGGATTGGCTGGGTCGAGGGCCGTCCGCGACAGGATCGGAGAGGAGAACGCCAGACGGGGCACCTGATCCGGCACGGCCTTGACGGCGTGGAGGTCCGGCGGAGTCCAGCGCGACCCGTCGGTCCTCAGCCCCACCAACTGGTAGATCAAGGTCTGATCGATCCGCAATTGCCCGTGAAAGCGGCCGGGCATCACGGCTTCAAGTTGGATGGCCGGTTCTGCTTCAGCACCCGCGGTCAGCGCCAGCGCGGCGACATCCTCGGTCGTTTGAATGGTCCAGCGCAGCACCGCACCCACCTCCGCCTCCCCATCAAGCCCGGCGATCTCACGCGGTCCGCGCTGCATGTAGGCGGGCGGCTCAATTTCGATGCGGGCGGACTGCAGCAAGGTGGGCGCCCGCTCAGTGGGATCCCCGCGGGGCAGCGAGGCGGCGGCCGAAGCCAGTCGGTTGTCTTCTGCCGCCGGTGGCATCCAGCGCTCAGCCGCGACGAACAAGCCCAGGGCCAGCACCATCCAGCCCAAGGACGAGCGGAGCCTGCCTTTCGGCGGCGAGCCGGCGTTCGGGTCGGCCGCGACGAGCGCGCGCCAGGCGGCATCCAGGCGCTGGCGCTGAAGCTGTTCGACCAAGGTCAGGCCTGCGGGAGCTCGCAACCACAGCGAGGCGCTCTCCTCCAAGGTAACGAAGGTTCGGTCCAGATGGGCGGCGATGGCAGCCGGAGAGATGCGCCACCGCCGTCGCCGCGTCCAAGCCACGATCAGCGTCACCCCGGCCAGCGCCGCGACTCCGCCCGAAGCAGACCAGCCGACCACCAAGGCCCCGGCCACGAGGCCCCGTGCGAGCGCGCCGATCAGATCGTGCGCCAACCGGAATCGCTCCCAGCGGGAAGCGAGCTGGGACAGCTTGACCGGATTCACGCCGATCCCTCCCGGAAACCACGAGGCCCTGCTCGCACCAGCCAGCGCTCCATTCCCAGTAGGAACAGCGCCAGTAACCAAAAGGGAAACCGCAGATCCGTGAACTCTCCTCGCGGCAAGGGAGGCGGCGCGGAGGGACCGATCTCGGTGCGGGGCTCAATCTGGGTGGGATCGATCACGGACTGGACCTCCGCGAAACGGCGGTTTGCGAGCATCTGATCCTGCCACCAGGCCGGAAAACCGGACTCATCGACCCACGAGGCGGAAGCGGGATGAAAGCGGAGCGCAAAGCGCCAATGCCAACCCTGCCCGATTCGACTGAGCGCGGCCACCGGATCGCCCGCGCTATCCGCAATCACCACGACCTCGGGCGCTTCCTGAGCGGTTAGGTCCGCGCGGCGGGTCAACAGGTGCGTCTGACCCAACACCTCGAAGGTCCGCGCCTCCGGCAGCGTCACCTCTTGGGGTGCATCCGTTACCAAGGTCGCCCCCTGCTGCACTCGCTGCCGCCACGCCGCGGGAAGCGCGACCGCACCAAGTTGAAAAATCCAATCCGGGTTCTCGGACACTTCGACCAAGGGGTGCCCCAGTAAGGCGAGAGCCCGCAGCGCGGCCCGCACGCGCCGGCCCTCCTCTTGGCGGTCGGCTGCGGCGAGGATCGCGACCCGCACCGGCTCCGCTGGCGGCAACTCCGCCGGATGAATCGAGGCGGTTTGACTTGCCGCGCCCGTCGCTTCCCACGTCACGCGCAGCCGGCGGAGCACCGGGCGATCTCCCTTGAAGTCATCCGCGTGCGCAGGACCCACGACGATCCAGTGGGAACCCGCGGGCAGGCGGAAGTCCCCCTCGCGCATGAGCGACCACGCGTCGAGGGCGCCATCGGTCGGGGCCGGCTCCTCCTGGGGAAAACCGGGCGCCAGATAGTGGAGATCATGACCGCCTGCCACGAGTTCTGCGACCCGGCGCAGGCCATCGGGACCCAGCTTCCCGCCCGGAAGGAGCACCACCCACCGCGCGGGCTCGTCACCGCGGGGCACCCAGCGAGGTCCGGCCAGCAGCAGAGCCAGAATCGCGAGCACTCCACAGCGCAGCAGGAGCAGCAGCAGATCACGCCATCGAACCGAGCGGAGTCGGCGCTGGCTTTCCGTCAGGAATTTCAGGCTGCCCAGACGCACGCTGGGGACCGGCCGACGAATCAGATGCAGAACGAGCGGGACCGCCAGCGCCGCGAGGGCGATCAGGGCCATGGGGTTGGCGAGCGCGAGCATGACTAGGCTTGGCTCCGTCGCTTGAGGTAAAGCCGCAGGACCCGGTCGATCGGTTCGTCGGTAATGATCCTGAGATAATCAAAACGAGCTCCGCTCCAGGCCCGTTTCCAGGCCTCCCGCTCCCGTTCCAGGCCCGTGAGGTAGGCGACCCGCACGAGGTCCCCATCGGCTTCGATCACCTGCCCGGTTTCCCAATCCTCGAACCGCGCGGGCCCGCGATAGGGAAAATCCAGTTCGTCTCGGGTGAGAATGTGGCAGAAGATCACCTCATGCCGAAGCGATCGCAGCGGAGCCAGCGCCGCCCGAATCTCACCGCCCGCTTCAAAGCCATCGGTCAGCACCACGGTCAGATCGACGGTGGCACTCGCCGCGCCCCCGGCTCCCTCTACCCCTCGCCGAAGGGCTGCCGTCAAGGGGCCCGGCGACTCCAGCCAGCGGCCGGAGGGTTCCGCGGCCGTCAGAGCGCGCACCACGCGGGAAAACGGTTGCCCCCGGCGGCCGGGCACGAAGGAGGAGACCCGCCCATTGCTTACAAGGTGAAGTTCCACGCCATCGCCCTGACTGCCCGCCAGCAAGGCGAGCGCCGCGGCCAAATTTCGAGCGACGTCGAATTTGCGGGGGGCGCCGGGAACGCCCCCCGTGTGCTGCATCGACGTCGTTGCATCGACCACCAGGTGCAGCCGCAAGCGCAGCGCGACTTCCCCTTCGCGCAGAAAGTAGCGGTCCGACCGCGCAAAAAGCTTCCAGTCGATCTGACGGGGTTCATCCCCCGGCTGATAGGCCCGGTACTGGCTGAACTCCCGGGTCTGGCCCGGCTGCCGGCTCGCATGCAGGCCCGGCACCACGCCCGCCACGAGGCGACGCGCCCCGAGCTCCAATCCCTGCACGGCGGCGAGAAGCCGGGGATCCGTGGCCGAGCGATCTGCCGCTGCCGTCATCGCTTCAGCCGACCAGCGGACTGGATGGGATCGGCAACGCGGCGATTAGCTCCGCCGTCACCTGATCCGTGGTCACCGCCTCACCTTCCGCTTCGAAATTCAGCAGAATGCGATGCCGCAGCACCGGCGCCGCGAGCGCACGAATGTCATCAAGCGTGACGGCGAAGCGACCCGCCAAAAGCGCCCGCGCCTTAGCGGCGAGGACCAGCGACTGACCCGCCCGCGGACCCGCGCCAAAGCGAACCCAGCGCGCGACCGCTGGCTGAGCGCGATCGCGGGTGGATCGCACCAGTTGATTGAGGTACGCCAGCAATCCCTCGCTGATGGCCACGCTGCGCGCGAGGTGCTGGAGCTGCCCGATCTCGTCCGCCGTCATCACCGGCGTCACCTGCGGGGCCGCCACGCCCGTGGTCCGCGCCAACATGGACAACTCCTCGGCCTCGCTCGGGTAGGTGATCTTCAGGAATAGGAGGAAGCGATCCAGCTGCGCCTCCGGCAGTGGGTACGTACCGGCTTGCTCGATGGGATTCTGCGTCGCGAGGACAAAGAACGGTTTTTCCAGCGGGTAGGTGCGGCCGCCGTAGGTCACCGCCTGTTCCTGCATGGCCTCAAGCAAGGCGGCCTGCGTCTTCGGCGGCGTGCGATTGATCTCATCCGCGAGGATGAGTTGTCCGAAAATCGGCCCGCGGTTGAACCGGAAGAAGCGTTTGCCGGTCGCTTGGTCCTCTTCCAGAACCTCGGTGCCGATGATATCAGACGGCATCAAGTCGGGTGTGAACTGAATGCGGTGAAAGCTGAGTTCAACCGCCTCGGCGAGGGTCCGGATGAGCAAGGTCTTTCCCAGTCCCGGCAAGCCCTCGAGCAGGCAGTGCCCGCCGGCCACAAACGCCGTGAGGAGCTCGTCAACCACCGCCTGCTGCCCAATCACCACCTTGGAGATCTCCGCGCGCAAGCGCGGGACCTTGGCCAGGAGCGCATGGATTTCGGCTTCGTCAGGAGGCGTTGGCGCGGTCATCGGCTGGAGTGAAAAAGGAGGTGGGGAGAAACGTGAGAATTAAGACCAAATGACAAATTCCGAAAGCCGACGTAAGTCCCGCAAGCGTGCAGTATGCTCGGTGTTCGTCATTCGAGTTTCGTCATTCGGATTTTCTACGCCCCAAGGGCGTAGAGGACGATATTCACCCCGAACTTGGTGTTGTCCTCGGCGAGGAATCGTTTGTTGCGAAAATCATAGTCCCACTCGCAACCGTAGTCCTTGTTGCTGTAGAGCACGGCGATGCGCCCATCGATCTCGATCGCCTTGAGGTAGTCATGGACCAGATCGTCACCCCAGCCATTCAGCTCGAAGGACGTGGTGGGCGGACCGTCTTCGAAGCTGAAGAAACTATGGTAGATCGGGTGCTTGTTGGGGATCTTCCGCAGGGCCGCGGGGCCAAAGATGTCGCTCATCTGGGCTTCAAAAGACCGCGCAAACAGGCCGTCGATGTCGTGGTTGCAGTCGTCAACAAAGACAAAGCCGCCCCGCTGCACGTAGGCCTCGAAATTCGCGCGTTCGCGCTCGGTGAACTGCACCAGCTTGTGCCCGCTCAGGTAGCAGAACGAGGCGTCAAACACCGCCGGGCCGCCCAGCGAGGCGACCGCCTCGCGCTGATCGATTGGCACCGTTGTGTAGGCGACGAGCGAGTCGAGCAGGTTGGACGGCATGCGCGGGTCAACGACGTCCCAATCGCCTGACTCGTACTGCAGGCGCGTGAAGACGAAACCGGACTGATTCATGCCGCGAGGCCCAGGAGGCGATCAGACTGCATCGGACAGGCTCGAGAAGGTGAAGTCCCGCACAACCATCGGTGGCACCAGTCCTCCCTCGGTCCGCTGGGGTTGGCCGAGCGCCTCGAGGTTGTTGAGCATGATCACCGGGCTTTCATTGAATCGGAAATTCTTTACCGCATGCTTGATCTGCCCGTTCTCGACGTAGAAAGTTCCGTCGCGGGTCAGGCCGGTGTAGAGCAGGGTTTGCGGATCCACTGCCCGGATGTACCAGAAGCGCGTGACGAGAATACCCCGTTGCACGCTCTTGATGAGCTCGTCGAGACTGGCGGTGCCGCCGCCGATGATGATGCGCGGTCCGGGGGGCGGTGGCGCTTCCGGTTTGCCCTGCTGCTGGGCCCAGTAGCGGGTATAGGCGAGGTTCGTGACCACGCCGTCCTTGATCCAGTCTACCCGATTGCGCGGACACCCGTCGCCGGCCCACTTTGAACCGGGGAGCTCGGAGTTGAGTGGATCGCTGTAGATTTGCACGCGTTCATCGACGATCTTCTCGCCGAAGCGGCTCGCGCCGCCCGCCTTGCTCAGGAAGGTCCGCCCCTCGTCGGTCTGGCGGGCATCCATCGCTCCGATCATCAGACGCGAGAGATTGCTCGCCGCCAGCGGTTCGAGGATCACGGTGTACTTGCCGGGCTCAATCGCCTTGGCATCGCGGGAAAGGGCCGCCTTGCGGGCGGCGGTCTCGGTGATTAGCCCGGTGTTGAGGAACTTCGTGTCATTGAAATCAGCCTGGCCAAAGCCCGAGCCCATTCCGTCGTTGGTGCGGGTCGTGACCGAGAACTCAATGCCGGTCTCGCGCTGGTAACCGCGGAGACCGCGGCTGTTGGCGATCGCGCTGAAGGTGGCGTTGTCCTCAAGGTAGCCGGCTCCGGTCAGGCCGGCCGCCTTGCATCCCTCGATGCTGGCCGCGGTGGCCCGCGCCCGGTCGTCCGGCGAGAGATGAGCGGTCGAATCGAACCACGAAGCGGGCGCGGCGTAGGTCTGAGGGCCGAGGAAGGGCTGGTACTCCGGGTTTTCGGGGGCGAAGCGCGCAAGTTCCTCGGAACGACGGACGACCTTCCCCAGCGAGTCGTCGTCCAGTTCATTGATCGTTGCCGTGCCGGTTCTGCGGCCGAAAGACGACTGAACCTGGAGGCGGATCGTATCGGACGCCCCACTGGTCGAGACGGTGTTGCGCGCAAAGCGCACGTTGCCGCTGCGACCGCCGGTCAGGCTGACTTCGCATTCGTCGGCGCGGGACGAGGCCAGAACCTTTTGGAGGAGTGCGTGGGCTTCGGATTCGCTGAGCAGTGCCATGATGGGTGAAGTTAAAGGTGAGGTGGCGCGGCGTTCAAATCCGGCGGGCGGTGTTGATGACATTGACCTTGTTGAAGCGCGCCGTCGCGCTGCCGTGCGAGACGGCATTGGACTGGCTTGGCTGGCCCTTGCCGTCGTTGAACGCGCCGCCGAGCGCGTAGTCGCTGCGATCGCAGATCGCGGTGCATGAGTTCCAGAATTCCTGGGTGTTGGACTGGTAGGCAACGTCGCGGAGCATGCCGACGATGGCGCCGTCCTTGATCTCGTAGAACAGCTGGCCACCGAACTGGAAGTTGTAGCGCTGCTGATCGATCGAGAAGGAGCCATCGCCGATGATCAAGATGCCCTTCTCCACACCCTTGATCATCTGCTCCGGCGTGAGCGGCGCAGTGCCGGGCTGCAGTGAGATATTCGGCATCCGTTGAAACTGCACGTCGGCCCAGCTCTGCGCATAGCTGCACCCATCACCCTCGGGCTGTCCAAGGATGTGGGCCTGGTCGCGCGTCTTCTGGTAATCGACCAAGATGCCATTCTTGATGATGGGCCACGATTTAGTGGGGACGCCCTCGTCATCATAGCCGACGGCGCCGAGCGAACCCGGCTCCTCTTTGTCCGCCATCACGTTCACGATCGGGCTGCCGTACTGGAACTTTTTAGACTCCCACTTGTCGAGGGTGGCAAACGACGTGCCGGCAAAATTAGCCTCGTAACCGAGCACGCGATCCAGCTCGGTGGCATGGCCGATTGACTC
>CAMAXB010000020.1 GCA_945862035.1 Opitutus sp. GAS368 | reverse complement strand
GGGTCACCACGAAATACACGGAACACACGAAAGAGTCCGGGCCCGGACTTCCGGCCCTATTTTCGTGTGTTCCGTGTATTTCGTGGTGACCTCTGGATCGAATTCGTGCCGATTCGCGTGATTCGCGGGCGGTCCCGGCGTGGTCTCGCCTCAGAACGCGGCGTTGACCTCGGTCTGCTGGCCGGGGTCCAGCATGAGCGATCCCAGCGAGACACACTCGACCTGATCGTTCTTGTAGAGCTTGGCCGCGAAGGGCGCGTTTGCGTCGGCGGTTTCCCAGCGCCACTTGCCAATCGACACAAACTGGAGCGGCACGCCCTTGTCCCAGCTGAGGCCCGGTCCGTCGCCGCGCAGATAGAGCTTGTTGCCAATGCCGATGTAGGCGGTGGCAAGAAGCCGCGTGAGCCCATCCGCGGAGATGGCGCGATCAATCGGCGGACCAGACGGCTCATCCTGAATTGTCTCATCGGATTCCATCCCTGAGAAGGCTCCCCCCGTTTGGGTCAACGGCGCATCGGGGTTGAGCAGGCCAGGAATGAAGGGGGGCGCACTGGTGGAGATGGGCTTACGGGCTTTCCGCGCCGGTTTGGGCTCGTCCAGGGGGGGCAGGGGCCCGTCCTCATCCAAGGGCATTGCCGCTGCCAACGATGCGGGCGCGGGTTCCGGGGTCGGGCTGGGTTCAGGCGTAGGTTCGGCCGGAAGGGTCGCCGTCGACTCCGAAGCCAGCACGGACTCGGTTGGCGCTTGAGCGGCCATCTCCATGGGCCCCGGGGCCGGGGCCGACTCCACCACTTCCCTTGGCTCGGGGGCGGAGGGATCGGCCGCGGTGGCCGCAGGCGGCGCCGCCTCAATCGCGGCCCCCTTGGCCTGAGACTTGATGCGTTTGCGCTTCGGCTCTGGAGACTCCGCCGCTGGCTCGACGACGGGCGCCGCGCGACTCGGCTCGGCGTGGGGGGGCGCCTCCGCGACGTCGACCGTAGGGGCCGGTGGGGGCGCCTCCGCCAGGCGGGTGGCCGCAGCCGTCACCCGGATGTCAATCTCGGTCAGGAGCTGGGCGAGCGTCGACCGAGCCGTCTGGGAATGGATGCCGGCGGCCTTTTGAGCGGATTCCTCTGCGAGGGCCGGGAGGCGCGCGAGGGTCTCGCTGACCGCGGCAAGGTGCTTGTGCGTGGCGGCTTCGAGTTTCGCCAGCTCGGTGGCGGCGGCCCGGATCTTGTCCGACGTGGTCTCAAGTTTCTCCGCCTCGGAGGCGCGCAGGGTGTTGACCTCCTGCGTCAGCGCCTCGTTCTCGGCCACCAAGGCCTCGTCCGCCCGGCGGACAAAATCGTTGATCTTCTCCTGCAGCTTTGGACCGAGCTGCTCGGCCGCCTTCAGGTTTTTCTGGGCGAGCTCCGCAATGGTGTGAAGGCCGCTTGCGGCGATGCTGATCTGCTCGGCGGCGGTCGCGGTGGTGCGGGAGAGGGCCTCGAGTGCGTTCTGGCGCTCCTGCAGGGCGTCCTCCTGCTTGCGGCCGTATTCTGCGACAAAGGGGATGACGGCCAGGATGGCGCCGAGCGCAACGCAGCCGACGATGGCGAGCAGGTTGACGGGTGCGAGGGGGACCTCGCTGGAGCGGGCGATGTACCAGGCGGTGGCGAGAAGCGCGCCGTCGCCGAGCAGAAAGGGCAGTTTCGGGAGTTTCGGGGCCTCGTCGGGAAGTTGCATGGAGCTGACGCTGCGTCGACGATGGTTTGGGCCCGGGTGCGGCCTTTCTCAAGGCAGAAAGCGGGGGGCTGTTCCGGCAGTCGCGATTTGCCGTTTCCTTTGGCAGGAGATCGTGCAGGGTTTGGGGAGCATCCTGATGAATCTTTCCCACTTCATGCGGATCGAGCGAACCACGGACGGACGCTCCCGTCACGTGGTCGTACACACCCACGACCCGCGGATGGTCCTCGAACTGGCGCCGGACCGGGACTCGCCCGACGGTATGGGTAAGGGTGTGATCAAGCGGGTCTGCGTGCCCAATTCCTGGGCCGGAAACTATTCGCAGTACGGCAAGCTCATCGCCGCCGCCCAGGAGTTCTTCCAGCAGTCACGGGCCGAGCCGGTGCCGAAGCGGGAGTCTAGGCGTCTGGGGCTCTAGCGCGTACTTCTAAATTGAGCGGACCCGTTCACGGAAGCTCCGAGCCACGGAAGGCGCGCAGAGCCGCAGAGCCGCAGAGACGACCTCCTGAGAGGCAGACCGTTTTAGAAACTCTCCGACTCTGCGTCTCTGCGCGACCTCCGGATCGATCGAATCTCGTTCCGGGAAAGCCGGCCGCGAATCAGAGTCTCCGCCCCGCCATCCCCAGGAGCGAAACGATCATGCCGATGCGGCGGGCGCCCTCCAACCTCAGGATCACCAGCACGTACTTCAGGCTCGAACTACGCCTCAGGGCTTAGCCGAGTAGGGTTACCACGAGCAGGCACACGGCCTAGAGCGCCCGAGGCGGGGCATGAGCATCAGCATCATCCAAGAGCCAGAGGCGAAAATCAGCGCACTCAGAGGACGGCAACCGGCTCGCTCGGCCCGGATTTGCGCGGGGCCGTGCCGGCGGCGATTCGCTTCACCTCAAGGTAGCGCTCGCTGATCTCCCGCTGCCAGGCCTCAAAGACGAGGAAGAGCGGCGCGAGGACAATGAGGGGCGAGACAGGCAGGGGACCGGGCAGGCCTAGCGCTTGGGTCGGACGGTGACCTCGCCGGTGCCGTCCACGAAGATGAGGTTCTGCTTGAACTCGCCGTCGCGGAGCTGGAGCGAGTTCAACTGGTCAGAGAACAGCTCTTGCATGAACGTGACGGAGAAGGTCGCGCCGACCAGCCCACCGGGGAGGGGAACCTCGGCGTAAAGCCAGACATGGGTGGCCGTGACCTCGGCACCGCTCCAGCTCAGCGATTGGACCTCGCCACCCGCAGACCTGACCTTGAGGTGCTTGCGGAGGTAGGCGCTGGCCGCCGGAGCCAGCAGCTCCGGCTTGTCGATGGGAACGCGGCGCCCGCTGTCCTTGGTCAGCGCCTCTTCCAAGTCGTCCGCAAACAGTCGCACCGCCAGCTCCAGCCGCCCGCTGTCCCGGTTATACGTCGCCTCCGTCACGCTCAGCTTGAGGGCATGCGCGTGGGCCGCGGCGGTCAGACCGAGAAACAGAGCGACGAGGCGGGAAAGACGAAAAACCATGCGAAGAGATGAAGAACAGAGTTAACCACGAATGAACACGAATGGATTCGAGCCACCGAAGTTTTTAACCACGGATAGACACGGATGGACACGGATTCAAATTATCGGTCCGGATCGTATCCGTGTGAATCCGTGTTCATCCGTGGTTAATATCTCCGGGTTTGAATGGCTTAGATTCGAGTAACCTTGTACCCATCCGTGGTTCTCAACGGCTTGGGCCCTGACTCAGGGTTGCGGGGCCTTGGCGGCGGCGTCGAGGACCTCGCGCATGGGGTTGCGGGCCTTTTCGTCCTGGAAGAGCTGGAACTTGCTGCGGATCGGGCGGCGCGGCCAATAATTGTTCTCCAAGTCGGCGTCGGCCGTTTCCTCATGCGGGTCAAACTGGATTGCGACGATCTGCTTCGTGGTCATGATCGTGCGCGTGGTCTTCGCGCTGTCGATCCGCCAGACCTCGGCCGGGATGCGGAGCTCCTCGGTTGAGCCGTCCTGATAGGTGACCTTAAGTGGCACGGGCGTGACGAGCCCGCCGATGTTCACCAGGTCGACCACGTAGTAGTTGCGCGCCGTGCGGAGGAGGGCCGGGTTGATCTTGTCGCGCTCAAGCCCCTTCACGAGGTCTTCGAATTTTTTGCGATCGCTCGGCAGGACCGTCGCCTCGTCGAAGTCATTGTAGAAATCGGCCAGCTCCGGATGGGCGTCGATGCGCTTGGGCAGGTCGGCGTTGCGCTGCTGGGAGAGGGTGACCGCCCGGGCCGCCTGCTCCTGGGCATCGCGGGCCTTTTCGATCTCGGGGTCGCGGGTGTCGAGCGTGTACTCGCGCACGGCCTCGATCGCGACGTCGACGTGATCGTTGGTGTAGAACCAGCCGCGCCAGAACCAATCGAGGTCAACCGCGGAGGCATCCTCCATCGTGCGGAAAAAGTCCGCCGGATAGGGGCGCTTGAACATCCAGCGCTCGGAGAAAACCTTGAAGGCGTGGTCAAACAGCTCCCGGCCGAGAACGGACTCGCGGAGGACGTTCAGCGCGGTGGCGGGCTTGCCGTAGGCATTGGGCCCGAGTTGGGCGATCGACTCCGAATTGGTCATGATCGGCACCTGATTCGGCCCGACCATGTAGGAAATCATGTCCCGGGGTTCGCCGCGGCGCGACGGATAGTCCTTTTCCCAGGTCTGCTCCGCGAGGAACTGGAGGAAGCTGTTGAGCCCCTCGTCCATCCAGGTCCACTGGCGCTCGTCCGAATTCACAATCATCGGGAAATAGTTGTGACCGACCTCGTGAATGATGACGGAGATCAGTCCGTACTTGGTGCGATCGGTGTAGGTGCCGTCCGGATCGGGGCGCGGACCGTTGAAGCAGATCATCGGGTACTCCATGCCGCCGATCGGTCCGTTGACGGAGATGGCGACCGGGTAGGGGTAGGCGAAGGTGTGCTTGGAATACACGTCGAGCGTGTGGGCGATGGCGTGAGTCGAGTACTTGGACCAGAGCGGCTCACCCTCGTTGGGGTAGAAGGACATCGCCATAACCGGCGGACGGTACATGCGGTCCTGCACGCCGCCGGCGCGGATCGGGGTCGGCGGGAAGGTGTGGCCCTTGGCGCCCATCGCGTCCCAGATGAACTTGCGGGAAGTCGCGAAGGCGAAGTCGCGCACGTTGTCGGCCTTGAAGATCCAGATCTTCTTGCCCGGGGCCTTGGCGGTCTTGGCCGCGCCGTCCTGCTCATTGGCCTTGGCCTCCGCGGGCGTCACGATGAAGACGGGCTTGTCCGAGGTCTCGGCCTGCTTGAGGCGCTCGCGCTGCACCGCGGTCAGGACCTGCTCGGGATTCTGGAGCTGGCCGGTGGCGGTGACGATGTGATCGGACGGAACCGTGAGGCGCACGAGATAGTCGCCGAACTCAAGGGTGAACTCGCCGCGACCGAGGTACTGCTTGTGCTGCCAGCCGAGGGTGTCGTTGTAGGCCGCGAAGCGCGGGAACCACTGCGCGATCTCGTAGAGGTAGTTGCCGTCCTCCGGGAAAAATTCCCAGCCGCTGCGGATAGCGATGAGCTTGGCGTTGTTGATCGTGTAGGACCAGGAGACGGAAAACGTGACCGAACCCTGCGGGGCGACCGCGGCCGGCAGGTCGACGCGCATCATGGTCTTGACGATCGTGTGGGGCAGCGGCGCACCATTGGCGTCGGTAACGGCCGTGATCTTGAGATTACTGCTGTAGGTTTCCTGCAGCAGCATGGTCTCGAGGCCGGTGTAGGTCAGGCGGGTGAAGGGATTGCTGCCGGCGTTGGCCCGAACGGAGGCGGCCGTGGTGCGATTGTCGGAGCCGGGCTCGTGGATGTTGACGTCGAGCTGCAGCCACAGGTAGCCGAGGCTGTCGGGCGACAGGTTGTGATAGGTCATCGTCGCCTTGCCGGTGATCGACTGCGTGGCGTCATCGAGCTCAGCGTCGATCACATAGTCGGCCCGCTGCTGCCAGTAGGCGTGGCCGGGCGCGCCGGAGGCATTCCGGTACGGCCCCGGGGTGGGCAGCAGCTCTTCAAGCTGGCGGAACTTGTCACTGGGCAGGGGCTTGGTCGCGTAGGGCTGGGCGACCACGGGAAGGGCGAGGGCAGCGAGCAGGAGGAAGAGGCGAAGCATGGGAGGAGGCGGCGAGCCAAGCACAGACGGGGCCGGAATTCGAAGGGGAAATCCGGAGCGGTTTGGAACCCGGCCTGAGCTGCGGTTGGAATTGTCGCGCCGCGCCTCGTGCGCGCCTGCGGAGGGCGTGGTCAAGCCTCGCCCCCTTGCTGCAGAGTCAGTCGGATCGTTCCAACTTTGTCGGCCGATCGTAAGGGTTGGCCGTTCCATGTTACCCATTGAGACGGACCGAGCTGGGTTGAGCACGTAACGGCATGAAGCCGTTTCTGATGGGGTATCGCCCGTTATTCCGTAATTCGCATTCCGAACTCCGCATTTTAGCGCGGCGACCGCAAGTACGCCTGCACGGCCTCAAGGTTGCGGCGGGCGCTGCGGTGGGTGGGGTCGAGCGCGAGGGCTTTCTGGAAGGTGCCGATGGCGTCGTCGTAGCGTCCGCTTAGCCCGTACATCGTGCCGAGGTTATCGAGCAGCTCGGCCGTGGGCGGGGTGAGTTGCAGCAGCGCTTCGAACTGCGGAATGGCGTCCCTTGGTCGGTTTTCACGCGCGTACGCGGTGCCGAGGCTATAGCGGGTTTGCAGCAGCTTTGGGTCCAGCGGCAGAGCAACCTCCAATGCGCGGATGGCTTCGGGCACGCGGCCGCTCTCGAGGAGCGAGACGCCAAAATGGGATTGGAGCAACGCGGAGTCGGGCCACTTGCGCAGGGCCTCCTCAAGACGGGTCACGGCCTCGGCGGCGCGACCGGAGCGGCGAAGCCAGACGGCGTAGTTGCCCACCATCTGGGGATCGTTGGGTGACAGCTCGAGCGCGCGGGCGAGCGGCAGCCCCGCCTCCTCGGCTCGCCCGAGCTTCATGAGGGCGCTGGCGAGATTGTAGGGATGCGTCGCCTTGTGCGGCGCGAGGGCCGCGGCCGCGCGCAAGCTCGCGAGCGCGGCGTCCGGCTGGCCCTTTTCCAGGTAGGCGTGACCGAGGCTGGCGTGGAAGTTGGCGTTCTCGGGCTCGAGTTCGATCGCGCGGTGATAGAACCCGAGGGCCTCCCCGAACTGGCCCCGGGCCGACTGCTCATTGCCGAGGTTGTGCCAGGCCTGCGCGTGGGTGGGGGAGAGATCGAGGGCGGCCCGAAACTCTGCGCCGGCCTCGTCCGTGCGACCCCGTTCAAGCAGCATCGCGCCGTGGTTGTTGCGGGCGCGGGGACTGTCCGGCACGCGGCGTGCGGTATCCGCCCAGATCGAGAGACTGTCACGATAGTCCGCATTGCGCGCATGCGTGCGCCACCCGGCGGCCACCAGCAGGGCGAGGCCGAGCGCCAACGCGGCCCGCGGAACAGCGCGGTGGAGCAGCAGCACCGCCGGCACGACGAGCGCGGCCAGCGGCAGGTACATGCGATGCTCCGCGACCGTTTGCGTAGCCACCGGAACGATGCTGGAGGACGGTGCTAGGATCAGGAAGAACCAGGCAAAGCCGAAGCCGGCGATCGGACGCCGGCGCAGCGCGTAGATCCCCGCGCCCACGGCGAGCAGGACGGCGAGCAGGGCAGGCACGAGGACCGCGGGGTTCTTTTCCACGATCGCCCCATAGTCGAAGATGAGGTTCGCCGGCCAGAAGGCGCGCCAAGCGTAGCCGATGATCGCGGGCGCCTGGGTGAGCGCGTACTCCCACCACGTGATCTCGGCGAAACCGACCGAGCCCCCGCGGCCGCTGCTTTGCACGATGCAGGCGACCAGCACGAGCCAGGTGAAGCCGAGGGCGAGGTAGAGGCGGCGGTGGGCCTGCCAGCTCCGCGCAAACGAGCCGCTGACAAACGTGCGGTCGTAGAGGAAGAGGATCAACGGGGCCGAGGCCATGACTTCCTTCGAAGCCATGCCCGCAACGCAGGCGAGCACGGTGCAGGCCGGCCAGAAAAGGTTCTTTGCGCCCGCCGGTCGGGCGGCCGTGCTGCGGATAAATCCGTAGAGCGTTAGAAAATAGCAGAGCCCCACGAGGGACTCGGCGCGCTGGATGATGTAGGTGACGGATTCGGTCTGGAGCGGATGCAGCGCCCACAGGGCGGCGGCGCACCAAGCGAGAGGCGTAGCCACCGAGCCGTAGCGCGCGGCCAGCGCTGGTTGGAGGAGGGTCCGGCGGACGACGCTCCAGAGGACGAGCGCGGCGAGGAAGTGGATCAGCAGATTGCCGACATGGTAGCCCACGACGTCCGTGCCGTGGATCGCGTAGTTGATCGCGAGGGAGACATTGACCAACGGGCGGCCGCTGGTCGTGATCCCGCTGCCGGCGGGCGGCAGCCACGCGGAGCCGAGGCTGCGGATCGTGGGATTGTCGACGATCGAGTCAGTATCATCGAGCAGCAGGGGAACCTGGAAGGAGTTCGCGTACGCCGCCAGCAACGCGGCCGCCAGCAGGACCACGCCGACCAGCCAGGCGGCGAAGGAATCCAGAAGAGCGGGGCGGGACAGCGGAGCCGGCATAGGGAGAGACAAACGCAACTCGCACCCTCATGAAATCGCTAATTTCACCTAGGGCAGGTGGCGAATTGCGGATTGCGGATTGCGAATTGCGGAGTGCGGAAAGCGGAAAGCGGAATGCGGAATGCGGACTTCGGAATAGGACGACCGCGCTCCACTCACCTCGTGTGACCCCAGGATTCCTCCGACGCTTCGGGGGTGTCGCCCAATCCGCAATCCGAACTCCGCCCTCCGCAATCCGTCATTTCCTTGGCGGGCATTACGCGCTCGCTGGCGCGGGCGCCGTACTCGCGCACCGGCGCCACTGCGGGCGGGAGCGGTTCGGTGAAACGATCAATGAGCTTCCTTCGCCATGGGGTCGGCGTGAGTCCGGGCTCGGCTTTGTCGTCGCGGCAGAAATGGCTCGCGCGGGCGTAGCCGCACTCATGGGCGACCTCCTCCAACGTGAGCGCCGATCGCGCCATCAGCTGCTGGACGCGCTCGACCCGCAGTCGGCGGCAGACCTCCTTCGGGCTGGCCCGCCGCGCCCGCCAGAATAGCCGGCTGCCCCTGGCCGCGCGGACAGGGCCCGCGTCAGGAAGTCCCACCATGACCCCGTCCCACAAAGCGTCGCGATACTCACCAAGCGTCCGGCCTCAATTCGTCTTCGGTCTCTTGCTCGCTCCCATTCTCCCGCGTGCGGATTGAATCCCGATCCGGGAACGAGCAGGGCAAAGAGAACGTGAACGGGTATCCCCGCCCGAACTCCTCACTTGAAGTCCAGCAGCTCCAGCTCGAAGATAAGCGTTGCTTTGGGCTCGATCTTCCCGCGAATTCCTTTCTCGCCGTAAGCGAGCCAGTACGGAACGATCAGCGTGCGCTTCTCGCCCCGCTTCATGGTCGCGAGGGCGTCGTCCCAGCCGAGAATGACGGCGCCGGTGCCGTACGTGAAGTTGAACGGTCCGCGTCCCTTGTCGTAGCTGTTGTCGAACTTGGTTCCGTCCAGAAAGGTGGCCTCGTAATGCACCGAGACCGTCTGGCCGGGCTGCGGAGTCTCTGTCCCGGTTCCCGCTTTCCGGACAAGGAAACGCAGACCGGCGGGCGTTTCGCGGGCTCCCGGATACTTCTGGGCAATGACAGTCGCATCCCGGGCCGGGAGTTCCTGCACGCCGAACGCCTCGCGCATGGCGCTGTTGATGGGCTGACCGGGATTCTTGCGTGCGAGCATGCCGGAACGCACCACGATCGCGATCGTGGCGAAGATGACACCGAGCAGGGCGAGGACGAAGACGCTGCGCAAAGTGGTGCAGCCTGCCCCAATCAGTCCGGAAATGCAATCCGGTCCAGCGGCCGCGGATCCGGTCAGTAGACCTGTTTGCGCTACCCTCTAGCCGGGGTCGCGGACTCCGGTCCGAACGGGGGGCGTACGCCCGCGAGCCCCGGGGTCAGCAACCCCGGCTACAGGGCTTCGCTCAGCGCGTCGCCGGCAGAGAAACACGGGCAGCGCAGGAGCGGAGGTGGGTCACGGCCTGGGTTCCAAAAGAAAGATCAGACCATCGACGATCTCGTCGATCTGCAGCTTTATCCTCTGCGCGGGATCCACCGGGCCGGCTTGCTCGGCGGTAGCGATTACGGTGGCCGCGCGGGCCCGTGCGGCGACGATGAAGGCGTCCTCCGCTGCCGCTAGGTCGCCCCCACCCGGGGACACGCGCGACCGGACCGTCTCGCCTACGGCGAGCGCCCAGGTGTCGGGCTCGGCGAGATAGACCGCCACCACGCCGTCGCGGGTGGCGCCGAATTTCTCGGCCAACCGGCGCGCGATCGCCGCCGGGGCCGGATCGGGCTCGCCCGCATCGGGCCTCGTCATGAGGCGAACAAAGACCTTCAAGCCGGTGGAGCGCTCGAGGTTCTCCAGCTTGAAATTGAACGACCGCGCCCGGGGCGGGGTCGTCGGGAGGATGCCCTCAGGATCATCGAAGCGCAGGTGATCCGCCGGCCGCGCCGCGGCGAGGAGAGCCGCAAAGGCCGGCGCATCCGCCGCAAAGGCCTGCGCCCCGCCGCCTTGGCGAAGGATGCGGACCGTGAAGGCGTCGTCCTTCTGGATCTGCGGCAACACGTCAACGCCGCGAACCGTACGGCCGAAAACACTGTGCAGGTAGTTCAGGCGATGGACCGGGGCCAAGGTGAAGAAAAATTGCGAACCATTCGTGTCCGGTCCGGCGTTGGCCATCGACAAGACGCCCACCGCATCATGACGCAGGCCCGGCACGAATTCGTCGGGAAACTCGTAGCCGGGCCCGCCTTCGCCCGTCCCGAGCGGATCCCCTCCCTGCACCACGAAGCCGGGCACGACCCGGTGGAACTTCAGCTGGTCGAAAAAGGGCCTCCCGGGCTGCGGCCCCAGCGTGCCCTCGGCCAGACCGACGAAGCTGGCCACCGTGAGCGGGGCCCGGAGGTGGTGCAGCTCGGCGATGATCACGCCCCGCGGCGTGGTGAACTCGGCGTAGAGGCCGTCGGGCAGGGGGGAGTCGGCCGCCCGGCAGGCGGTTGATCCCAGCAGCAGCGAAAGGGCGAACGCGAGGAGGGAGCGGAGGCGCATGGCAGACAGGGCCGGATTGCGCCGGGTCGCCGCCAACGGGGTGGAGGAGCGCCGGCGGACCCCGGCAAGATCAGAGAAATGAGCAGATGTATTCACAAATCCCGGACGGGACCTCGATCGTGAAGCCGCTATGGCCCGCCACGTCGAAGAAGGTGCCGGCCGCGTAGTCGGTCGCGGCGGTCGAGCCGTCCAGCGTGACCCGGCAGGATCCGGCGATGATCTCCATGCGCTCGGGTGCCCCCGTCCCGAAATGGTACGAACCCGGATAGATCAGCCCGAGGGTCTTCTTGGCTCCATCGGGCATGAGGACCGTGTGCGAAACCACGCGCCCGTCGAAATAGACATTGGCCTTGGTCACCGCGGTGACGCCGGCGAATTGGGTGGGAAGAGTTGCCATCGGTACCGACATGCCCGCATCCGCCCATCGGGGCAAGCCCGCCTGCAGCCCGACCCCGCCGCGCCGGCCCACTCCCAAGCGCCCCGCCCGCCGCACCCAAGCCCGGTGTCACGCAATACGTGACACTTGGCTTGGGTGCCGCTTGTCGCGAGGAGGCTCGCGGAGGCAGAGCCGGAGGTGTCACGGATTGCGTGACACCGGGCCGGGCGCTCGCCGGGCCGCGGCCGGGGCCGGGGTGGAGGTGGGGAGGGAGGGGGTGGGGGTGGGGTTGGGGGTGGGGGCGGCGTGAAAAGTGCCTAGACGCGGAGCGGCGGGCGGGAGACACTGGAGGGGTCGTGGACATCATCAACCTGCTGGCTCCCATTTTTCTGGTCATTGCCCTTGGGGCGGCGCTGCAGAAGGGAGGGCTGCTGCCGGCCGAGGTGCTGGGTGGGTTCAACCGCCTGACCTACTGGGTCGGTCTGCCGGTGCTGGTCTTTGTCAGCTTGGCGGGAGCCGACCACGGCGAGGCGGCGGGCACGGGGCGGCTGGTGGTGGTCCTGCTGGCGACCACGGCGGCCATGGTCGGGGTGGCCGCGCTCTTTGCGCGGATCTTTGGCGTGGCGGCCGGGGCGGGCGGCACCTTTGTGCAGGCCGCGTTTCGCGGCAATCTCACGTTCGTCGGCCTGCCCCTGATCCTGACTTTGCCCGGTGTGCCGCAGACGCCGGCACTGCTGGCGGTGGCGCCGCTGCTGATTGCCTACAACGTTGTCTCGGTCGTGGTCCTGCTGGCCAGCCGGCACGCCGTGGGTTGGGCGATGCTGCGCATTGTCGGCCGCGAGGTCGTGCGTAACCCGATCATCGTTGCGTGCCTGCTGGGCGCGGGGGCCTATGCGGTCCACCTTTCGCTGCCGGTCGCTCTTGACCGCACGCTGGTCCAGCTGTCCCGCATGGCCGTGCCGCTGGCACTGATCTGCGTCGGCGCGGCGCTGGCCGCGACGCCGGCGCGCGGCGGGCGCGGCCCGGCGGCGGCGGCGGGGGCGTTCAAGGCGGTGGTGTCACCGTTGATCGGATACCTAATTGGCCGACTGGCCGGGCTCGATGCGGGGGGCCTGCTGGTGGTGGTGATCTTCGCGGCCTGTCCGACGGCGGCGATTTCCTACACGATGGTCCGCCAGCTGGGCGGCGACGAGGCGCTGGCCGCGGCCGCGATCGTGCTGAGCACGATCTTCTCCGCCTTCGCGCTGGCGGCGGCGCTGGCGGTGCTGTGAGGGGTCGCGTTGCCCGCAACACGCGGGTTCGACGGACTTCGGCGAACGCTCAGTCCAGCGTCTTGAGGGCAAACAGCGCCTCCTCAGACCTCGTCACGGAACGACTACTACGCTGCCCGCTCAGCGCGGGCAGATCAGACCAAGATTGTACTGCGCCACCGCGTTTCCCCGCTCCGCCTTCTGGCGCAATGAGGCGATCTCCTCAGGATCGGCGGGCTGCAGCGACGCGGCCGCGAGACCGGTGGCAAACCGGGTGCACGAGGAACGGTGCGAAAACGGGAACGGGTCATGCAGTCGGGTGATCATGCGCAACCGTTCGGCGTTTGCAAAAGGGGGCAATTGCGCAGTGCGGTGAATCCGCGCGAGGCGCACCCGTCGACGCTATCTTGCGAAAGTCGTTGGCGGGCGTGGATTTTCGCGTGGGCCCGACCGGCACGACGATGCGCTGGCAAGATTGTTGAAACCCGGGCTGGCTCGTCCATGTCATCAGGTACACCAAACCATGAAAACTGCAGCCACCCTTCTCGCGCTCGCTCTGGTTTCCGCCGTGTCGGCCCAAGCGCAGCTCTTCCGTCCTGAGACCGTCACCGGTGCCGTGGTCGGCGGGATTGCAGGGGCCGTGATCGGCCACAATGACGGTCGCCACGGCTGGGAGGGCGCCGCTTATGGCGCCACCGCCGGTGCGGTGATCGGCACGATTGCCGGTCACGCGCGCGACCGCTCCGAGTACCGGGCCACGCAGGTCCGTGCTCCGGGTTATCGCGCCGACCAGGGTTACCGCGGGCCACACCACCCGGTCCGCGTGGTCTCGGTGCCCCGTTATTTCGGTCCTCGCTACGTTCACCGCGCGCCCGTGGTCTATGCTCCGCGCTATCCGGTCGTGTACGCACCGCGTTATGTTTCCTCCCCGGTCCACGTCACGCGTCGTCCGAGCCACACCCGCACGGGCGTCCTGCTGGGTGGCATCGCGGGGGCAATCATCGGCCACAATGACGGGCGCCACGGTTGGGAAGGCGCCGCCTACGGCATTGGCGCGGGTTACATCCTCGGTTCGATCGCCGATCGTCAGGCGGCCCAGGCGGACGCCGAGGCGCGGGCGTATGAGGACTACCGCGCGGCCGCGGCGGCCTCCGCCGCGGTGAACCCGGCGCCCGCTCCGGCGGCCGCGCCGCAGCAGGTGACGATCAACAATTACTACTACGGCAGCTCGCCCGCGGCGCCGATGGCCGGGGCCAACAGCCTCTTCGGTCGCTGAGCGATCCCGGTTCCTGATCACGATTTTCTCCTCCCGCTTCGGATTTCCTCCCTCATGAATGCCCTGACCGTTCGTCGTTTCCTCCCGGCCGCCGCCGCCCTTGCCGTCGCCGCTGCCTTCACCGGCTGCGCCAGCCAAGGCGTGAAAAATCCGTCGGGCGTACCGGTGACGGAGATGCGCCCGGATGAGCGCGGCTTTGTCGCCGGCACCGGCGTTGAGTCGCAGGATCTGGTGACCGTAACCGACCGGATGGCGCGCAGCATCCTGGGCATTCCGGTGATCGCCCAGGCCGCCAACCCGCCGGTTGTCGCGATCGAGCCTGTGATCAACGAGACGCGCTTCCCGATCAACAAGGACATCTTCCTCACCCGCATTCGCACGCAGCTCAACTCGAAGGCCGCCGGCAAGGTCAGCTTCCTCGCGCGCGAGAACATGCGGGCGCTGGAGCGTGAGCGTCAGCTGAAGCTGACCGGGCAGGTCACCGCCTCGGCGGATCCGAATGTGACCGAGTTTCTCGGCGCCGATTATTTCCTCACCGGCAAGTTTCAGGGCATCTCCACGCGTACGAGCCAGGGCGTGAGCGACTACATTCTCTACAGTTTCCAGCTGATCGATGCGCGCACGAGCCTCATCATTTGGGAGGACGTGGCCGAGATCAAGAAGCAGGGCCTCGAGGATGCCGCCTATCGCTAGACGGCAAGGGCGCACGCTGGGCGCCGCTGCCGACTCATTTAAAACACATCGAGCCGACCATGAACAAGATCGTCCTTTTCACCGCCCTGACCACCGCGACCCTCCTGGCGGGATGTCAGGCGCCCACCGGGCCCTTTGCCCCGCAGGACACCACCAAGTACACGCTGGAGAACACGGAGAAATTCGTGCTGATGGACGCGGCGGTGCAGACCTCCGTGACCTGCACCGGCCTGCAGCAGCGCACCGCGGCCGACGGCCGGCTGGAGGTGGTTGCCAACGTGAAGAACCGCGAGGCGCGGCGGATCCAGGTCCAGATCGCCTGCGTGTTCAAGGATGCGCAGGGCTTCTCGACTGGCGATGAGACCCCGTGGCAGACCCTGATCCTCGGCGAGAACACGACCGAGGCGGTCCGCTTCGTTTCGATGAACGCCTCGGCCCGCGACTACACCATCCGCGTCCGTCAGGCGCGCTGACGCGCCGCCCCGGCCCGGGCAAACCCTTCCGACCGTCACCACGTCATGAATACCCGATTCCTGCTCTCCCTCGGAGCCCTCCTGCCGGCCGCCCTCGCGGCGCAGGGGTCCGATCGCTACGCGGGTGAGCGTCCGCCGCTCTCCGTCGGCGCTTCCGCGCCAGCCCCGGCCCTCGCGGGTCCCGCGGGCCAGCGACTTTACGCCCCCGGTCAGACCCTGATCGCACCGGAAAGAGCCCAGCAGGTGGTCGACGCCTTCCGCGCGGCCTACGCCAAGCTCGGTTCGCCCCGCCTGATCATCGCGGTCAACCGGGAGCTGGTGGATTCAGGTGCGGGCCTGCAGCTCGCGGGCCGCAAGGAAAAGACCGAGAGCACCCGCGCCGACTACGGTGGCACGTCCACGTCCAAGATCGAGACGGTCCAGGCGGAGAACACCTACGCTGCCGCCACGCCGGTGAGGCCAACGCTGGCCGATCGCCAGACCGTCCGGGATATTGAGCGTCTCTTTGGCCGGCCGCTGCGCGTCGGGGGAGCCAAGCTCGCCGATCAGCGCATCGCGGCCCAACTCATTGCCGATCGTCCAGCCGACCACTTCATGGTCGGAAGTGACGAGGCGGCCCGCAAGGATCGCGAGGCGCTCGCCAAGATCGCCGACGTGGTGCTGGAGGTGCTGATCACGAGCCGTCCGCTCGTGCTGGCGGGGATCGCCGGCGACGAGACCTACGCGGTGCCGGACATTCAGGTCACGGCGGTCCGCCTGGCGGACGGCGCGATCATCGGCCAGGCTACGGCGCGCGATGTGATGGGCAAGGACCGGGACGCCGGCCGCGTGGTGCGGGTTTTCGATGTGAGTGACATTGCGGAGGCGACGGCGCTGGCGTTGATGGAGGACATCACGGTCACGAATCCCTGAGGCGTGGGCCTCGGTGGTGTCGGTTAGCCGTGCGGTTCTCCCGCGGGCGTCGCCTCGTCCGGGCGGCGTCTGTGTTCAGGCTTCAGCTTCCTTTCATGTTTCGTTTTTTCTTCAGCAGCCTTCTCGCCTCCGCGGTGTTCCTCGCGGGCTGTTCGACCGTACCCCTGCCGCCGCCCGTGGCCTACACGGGGGACGCGCTGATCGATGGCAAGGCACAGCTGGCGGTGGCGGCGCCGCGCGATCGCGTGCTGTGGCACTATCGCGTGGGGGCGACGGCGCTGCGCCGCGGTGACAGTGACGAGGCGGCCCGACAATTGGACGATGCGCTCACCCTGACCCGCGGCACGCTCGCGGGGGCGGGGGAGGCCGAGGCCGCGAGGGCGCGCCGGATGTTTCGCCGCGAGGCGGAGAAGCCCTTTGTCGGTGAGCCCTACGAGCGGGTGATGGCCGCCTTTTATCGTGGGCTGCTTTATTGGCGCCAGGGTGAACCGGACAACGCGCGGGCCCTCTTTCGTGATGGCGCCTTCATCGATAGTGACAACGAGACCAAGGCCTTTGCCGGGGACTGGGTGCTGCCGGATTATCTGGACGGGCTTGCGACCGTAAAACTTGGCGGCGACGGCGCGGAAGCGTTGGCGCGGGCGCGCGCGAGTTCCAAGCATCCCCTGCCGGATTATGACCCGGAGGCGAATGTCCTCGTGGTCGTGGAGTTTGGCCGCGGTCCACGGAAATACGCGGCGGGGGAGTACGGCGAGCAGCTCCGTTTTGCCGCGGAGCCCTCGCGGCTGACGGGCGCCACGCTGACGGTGGGTGGACAGGCGGTTGCGCTGCCGGCCTACGACGACGTCGTCTTTCAGGCGACCACCCGCGGAGGCCGGATCATGGATCACATCCTCGGCAACAAGGCCGTGTTCAAGCAGGGCGCCGACGCGGTCGGTGATGCGGCCTTGGCGGCAGCGGTGATGGTGGCGAGTGACCGGGATGACCGCCGCCGGCCGCCGCCAAAAACGAAGGAGGAACGCGAGGAACAGCGGGAAGATGAACGCGAACGCGACCAAGCCGCCGTCGCCCTGGCGGCGATCGGCCTCTTCAGCAAAATTGCGGCCGCGGCGGCGCAGCCGACGGCAGACACGCGTACGTGGGACAACCTTCCCCAGTACCTCAGCTTCAGCGCGCTCCGCCTCCCGCCGGGAGAGCATGAGGCCGTCCTGACCTTTCAGGATGCCGACGGCGTGACGGCCGCGAGCCGCACCCAGAACTTCCTGATCAGTGTGCCGCCGCCGGTGGACGGACGCACCGAAGATCTCGTCGTGTTCCGCAGCGATCTGCCAAACTGAGCGACCTCAAATCAGGGCGTCGCCTTGGCGGGCGGTTCGAACGAAATATTTTTGGTCGCCTCCTGCATTTCGCGGAGCGCAGCGTTGATTGCTGTCTGGTCCGCGGGCGTGGCCCGGATCTCCGCGGCGCCGTGGGAGAAGTCGATCGTCTTGCCGTCTTCGATTGCGACCTCGCGGGCGGGGGCTGGCGCACTCGGCACGGTGGGCAGGGGGGCCGGGGGCGGTGGCAGGCGCTTCCAGACGATGAAGGCGACGGCCAAGACAGCGCCCATGGCGGCCAGAATGCGGAGGAAGCGCGGATTCACGCCAGGATGGTAGGAAACGCCGGACGCGCTGCAACGCTTACCGAGGGTTTGTCCTGAGTGCGCGGTTTGCTGGCCCGCCGGATTGCGGACGGTGGATTTCGTAACGCGAATTGAAACAATCCCCCGGGCGGGCCCGCGGCCCGCGCTCCCGGATTAAATCGCGGCCGAGAATCAACTCAGCGCGAGCAGCACGATGCCGGCGACAATCGCGGCGGCGGCGCCGAGTCGGCGGGGGCCGTTGGCTTCGTTGAGGTACTTGGCGCCGAGGAAGGAACCGATCAGGATACTGGCCTCGCGTGCAGGGGCGACATAGCTCACCGGGGTGAAGGTCAGCGCCGTCAGGATGAGGATGTAGCCCAAGGGCGAGAGGATCGCCATGATCAGGATCTCGCGGCGATGGATGCGCCATTCCTGCACCACCTCGGCGCGCCGCTTCCAGGCGAAGGGCGCGAGCAGGATCGTCATGGCGTAGGCGGTGCCTGCGTCGAACAGCACGGGCGGGATGGCACCGTCGGCCACCCCTTGGCGGTCCCAGAGGGTGTAGGCCGAGATGAAAAAGCCCGTGAGCAGGCCGTAGCCGATGCCGGTGCGCAGGTGCGCGCGGTCGCTGCGCCAGAGTGCCGGGCCGCCGGTGAGGAAGAAGATGCCGGCAATGACCAACAGGCCGCCGACGATGCCGAGCGGATGCGGGCGCTCGCCGAGCAGGCTGACGGCGATGAGCATGGTCAGCAGCGGCCCGGTCCCGCGGGCGAGCGGATAGACGACCGAGAAATCGCCCGAACGGTAGGCCCGCTGCAGCGAGAGCGAGTACGCGGCCTTGAGCGCGGCGCTGCCGACCACAATGCCGATGGCGGAGGTGCTCAGATCGGGTGGCCGCCAGAGAACGTAGAGAAGCACGACCGGCAGGTAGAGGACATTGATGACCAGCCCGGTGGCGGCAACAAAAGGCAGGCCGCCCCCGGCGCGCTTGGCCGCAAGATTCCAGACCGCGTGGCAGACCGAAGCGGTGAGAACGAGCGCGAGGGCGGCGGCGGTCATGCGCGGCAGGCCCGGTCACGCCACGGGCGCGTCGGGCCGGCGGATCAACGGGCCGGGACCGGCGCGTTCTTCACATGCTTGTCGAGCCAGCTCTCCTGTTCGTACAGCATATGGAGCAGGCTCTCCCGGGCGGCATAGCCGTGGCTCTCGTGCGGCAGCATGACCAAACGGGTGGTCGCGCCGTGGCCCTTGAGCGCGGCATAGAAGCGCTCGCTCTGGATCGGGTAGGTGCCGGTGTTGTTGTCGGCCTCGCCGTGGATCAGGAGGATCGGATCCTTGATGTTGGGCGCGTGGTAGAACGGGGACATGGCGCCGTAGACCTCGGGTGCCTCCCAGAAGGAGCGATCCTCGGCCTGAAAGCCGAAGGGCGTGAGCGTGCGATTGTAGGCGCCGCTGCGGGCGACGCCGGCGCGGAAGATGCGGGAATGCGCGAGCAGATTGGCGGTCATGAAAGCGCCGTAGCTGTGGCCGCCGACCGCGACGCGATTGGGATCAGTCACACCGCGTTTCACCAATTCATCGACGGCGGCCTGCGCGCTGGAGACGAGTTGCACGACGTAGGTATCGTTGGGTTCCTGGTCGCCCTCGCCAATGATGGGCATGGCAGGGTCATCGAGCACGACATAGCCCGCGAGCAGGAAGGGCAGGGGGCCGTTGGGCGCGACGGGCGTGAAGCGGTAGGGCGACTCGCGCACCTGGCCGGCGGCGGCGGCGCTCTTGAACTCGCGCGGGTAGGCCCAGAGCAGGGTCGGGCGGGGACCGTCGCGCTTGGCGTCGTAGCCGGGGGGAGGTAAAGATTGCCATTCAGCGCCACGCCATCGGCGCGCGTATACTTGATCAACTCGCGCTTCACCTCGTTGAACTGCGGGTGGGGGTGGGGGAAGGACGTGACCGCGGTCAGGGCACCGGAGGCGAGGTC
>CAMAXB010000019.1 GCA_945862035.1 Opitutus sp. GAS368 | reverse complement strand
GGATGTACCGGTGTGGAAATTTCTGGTGCCGGGTCGGTCTGGGGACCTCCGTGTTGAACGGCATCGAGGCGGCACTCTGGGATCTGAAGGGCAAGCTACTCGGCCTGCCGGTGCATGCCCTGCTGGGCGGCTCGAAGCACGCGCGCCTGCCCGCGTATGCGACGGGAGGCCCGAGCAATTACCCGAAGGAAAGGCTCGGCCAAAAGATCGATCACTATTTCTCGCTTGGCTTCCGTGGCCTGAAGGTGGCGACGGGCAGCCGCACCCCGGAGAAGGGTTGGTACACCCCGATGGGCCTGGCGGAGGTGGCCGACTTTGAGGCGGACAAGGTCGCCTTCATGCGGGCGCATGCGGGCAAGGACGCGTGGCTGATGCTCGACGGGCACATGGGGAATAGTCCGGGCAAGACCTGGACGGTGGAGATCGCAATTGCCGCCGCCAAGGCGGTGGAGCCGTTTAACCTGTTCTTTTTCGAGGAGCCGCTGCACTACACGGATCCGTGGGGTTACGCGGAATTATGCAAGGCGACCACGGTGCCCATCGCCGGCGGGGAGTGCCTCACTGCGACCTACGAGTGGCGGGTCTTCGCCGCGCAGGATTCCTTTGATATCGGGCAGCCCGATGCCTCGTTCACGGGCGGCATCGGTGAATTCATGGCGGTTGCGAAGATGATGGAGGACCGCGGCCGCAAGATTGCCACCCACGCGTGGGGGGCCGGTGGCTCGCTCATGCAAAATATCCACGCCGGCTTCGCCTGCGCCAACACCTGCATCCTCGAGATCGCGCCCGACTACGCCGGACTGCATTCGGAGGTAATCGACGGTGGCCTGGTGATGAAGGACGGGTATGTGCTGCCGCCGGACCGGCCTGGTTTCGGCGTGGTGCTGACCGACGAGATCAAGCGCCGTTATCCCTTCAAGCCCGGCTCGGGCGAGTTCAACAGTGTCCCGGGCAAGATTCTCAAGGACTGATGCGCCCCATGAAAGTCCTCGTTGATGTGGAGGTGGAACCGGCGGCCCTCACGGCGCTGCGGCAGAGCGGTCGCTTCGAGATCGAGTGCATCGAGCCGCCGGGCGAAAAGGTCCGCCCGTTGGCGAACGCCGGACTGGCGCAGGTGGAGGCGCTGTTCTGCACCTTCCCGCCGTCCAACTTTGCGGAGATGAAGGCGGTGCGTTGGGTGCAGATCGCCTCGACCGGCTACACCCAGCTCTTTGGGCTCAACCTGCCGGAGCGTGGCATTCGCGCGACGAATGCGCGTGGCTGCTTCGATGTGCCGATCGCCGAGTGGGTGGTTGCGATGATGGTGAACCTCGCCCGGGACCTGCGCCAGATGGTGCGCAACCAGGATGCGCAGGTGTGGGATCGCGGGGCGGTGTTTCAGCGGGAGATTCGCGGCGCCACCGTGGGTCTTTGGGGCTACGGCGGGATCGGCCGGGAAACCGCGCGGCTGGCCCGCCAGCTGGGCCTGCGCGTGCATGTGCTCACGCGGAAGGGTGTCGATGCCCGGGAGGAGGTCTACACCGTCCCGGGCACGGGTGACCCGGCCGGCGTGCTGCCGGACCGCGTTTTTCGCGCGGGGGAGGAGATGGAGTTTCTTGCGGGTCTGGATTTTCTGGTCCTCGCCCTGCCGCTGACCAAGGCGACCGAGGGCCTAATCGGAGAGCGCGAACTGCAGGCGCTGCCGCGTCATGCCTATGTCCTCAATCCCGCCCGCGGAGCGATCATCCAAGAAGCCGCGCTGCTGCGGGCCCTCCGTGAACGCTGGATCGCCGGGGCGGCGCTGGACACGCATTACCATTACCCGATGCCGGCGGATCATCCGCTGTGGCGCTTCCCGCAGGTGCTCTTCACCCCGCATATTTCCGGCTCGAGCCTGAGCCCGCGGTTTAAGGAACGCCTGTGGGACATCTTCGCGCAGAACCTACATCGCTTCGCCGATGGCCGGCCACTGCTGAACGAGCTGACCCCGGCGCAGCTCGCGGGCGCCTAGCTCGGGGCCGGGCACCGCGCGGGCAGGGAGTTCAACCGCCTACTCCGGCTTGGTCGGGGCGGCGGATTCGGGCTTGGCCGGGCTGCGCTCGACGAAGCTGATCAGATTGCCCACACCGCGGAAGGGACGGAGCAGCCAGCCGCCCTGCAGCAAGGGATCGACCGGGCCGGTCTTCTCCGGCAGCCGCCGGACGAAATAGAACAGGGCGAAGGTGGTCAGGAGGAGCAGGACAAAGAAAATTTGAAGTACCGGCACATTCACCGCGGCCGTGCCGTCGGCGTCCTTGAGGAACAGGCCCCAGAGCACGGGGGAACACCCGCCGAGGAAGGTGATGACGGCGCCATGAATCGAAACCGGGAGGGCGCGCTCGTTGTCGGGCAGGATCTTGGCGAGGTAGTTGAGGTTCGCCGAGGTCCAGCAGCCGGAGGCCGCGCCCTGCAGGAAGTAAAGCAGGGGGAGCATGAAGTGCCAGCGCCCGCCCGTGTTGAGGAAAAAGAGCCAGCCGGCGGCGATCAGGCCGAAGAGGAGGTAGGAAAGCTTGAAGAAGGGCTTGGTCCCTTGGGAATCCATGTGGGACCGCATCAACCAATTGGCCGCGATCACGCCGACGTAGGTGAGCATGGTCAGCAGCATGATGCCCGCAGTCGTCATTTCACGCGTGGCCTTCAGGTAGTAGGCCGTGAAGGGCGCGATCGGTGTGATGGTGAAGAAGAGGGCGACCGACAGCCAGAGGTAGGTGCGAAAGAGGCTGGGCTCGGCGATGAGGCGGGGCGTCTCGTGGACGATTTTCTCCAGGCTGAGCATCTTGGGCCGTTCCACGTCCGGCAGCTTGTTCAGGTAGTGGAAGGCCATCCATGCGCCGATGATCGCCACGGCGTACTGCACGACGAACGCCCAATAGATCGGAATCAGCGCAAAAAGCAGGGAGTACACGGCCAGTGAGCCCATCACCGCGATGGCAGAGAGGATCTGGTCACTCGACCAGTACTGCCCTTGGATCTTCGCGGGAATCAGCTGGTAGAGCCAGGTCGTCATCGCCGAGGCGCCGGTCGCCCGGGCGAGGCTGTAGATGAACATCGCCACCGCCACGGCGTAGATCATCCAGGGCTGGGATTCGGTGGGGGCCAGCAGGGCGAGGCCGAGTGGAACCGCCAGGCACCAGCCGCGCGCGCTCCAGCCGGCAAGGGTCAGGCGTTTGAAGCCGAGGTAGGGTAGGAAGGCGGTCGCCAGCACCTGGGCCGGCGTGAGGAGGAAGGTCCAGGCGAAGACCAGGCCGACCTGGAAGGAGTCGGCGCCAAGGTGCTGCATGAAGAGCACGGTCGGAATCCCGATCGCGACCTGCCAGTTAAGCGCGTTGAAGAACGAGAAGTACAACCCGTGTCGATACGGGTACAGCTCGGGCGAACCCGTCTTGGTTGGAAGGAGCATCGCAGCGATCAGGCGGCGCGGTAGACGGGTTCGCCCGCGACCCAGGTGCACTGCGGCGTCAGGTCGTCGTTCCAGACGACCACATCCGCATCGGCACCGACGCGGATCACGCCCTTGTTGGTCAGCCCCATGACCCGCGCCGGATTCGCGGTGCCCATGGCCCAGATCTGTTCGGACGGGAGCTTCAGCCAGCGGTGCAGATTGGCGATGCCGACGTTCATGGTGAGGGCGGAGCCGGCGAGGGAACCGTGGTTCTTGTGGCCGGGATCATGGATCCGTGCGGCGTTCTGCGCCGAGACCTTGACCGGAAAACCAAAGGTGGTCGGGTAGATCCCGTCGGGCAGGCCCGCGCCGATGTTGGAGTCGGTGATCAGCACCACGCCGGCAAAGCCCTTGGCGGCCAGGGCGGCGCGGATTGCGACCGTCTCCACGTGCACGCCGTCCGCGATGAAGTCGACCGTGCCGCGGGGATCCGCCAGCAGCACCTCGACCGCGCCGCAGGGACGAACGCCGGGCTCCGAGACATCGGGCAGGGGGAAAACATCGTAGAAGTGCGTGGCATGGTGCGCCCCCGCATCGAGGGCCCGCTCCGTCTCCGCGACCGAGGCACGGGTGTGCGTGATGAAGGGGACAATCCCCCGCTCCCGCAGTCGCTCGATCACCGGAATAATTCCCGGCGTGTCCGGGCTGATCGACATGGCACGCGTCCGCCCGCCGGTTGCCGCAAGGATATCGTCGAGCAGGCCCAGATCGCCCGGGATGGTGTCCGCCCCGGCGCCCGGCAGGCGGAGGAAGGGCCCTTCAAGATGCCATCCGGGCACCGAGACCGTGCGGATCCCGTCGAGCGCGCGGGACAGTTCGGCCAGCAGGGGGAGCGAGGCCCGGTTCATCACCCGGTAAAGCGTGGGCAGGATACCGGTCGTCCCAAAGCGCGGGGCGAACGCGAGCCCGCTGGCCAGCGACTCGGGCCCGGCCTCGTACAGGCTGTGTCCGATGCCGTGCGTGTGCAGGTCGATCAGGCCCGGCGTGAGCAGCCGGTTGCCCGCATCAACCCGGACGCAGCCGGCGGGGATGTCCGCGGGCGCGGGGTTGATCGCGGCGATCCGACCGTCCTGCAGCAGGAGCTCGCCGGGAGCGATGCGCTCCCCGGGGAAAACGATCCGGGCCTGGGTGATCAGCGTGGAATTCATGAGTGAAAAGGCGGTATCAGGGGAGGGCTTGATCGATCAGGCCCACCTCGACGGCAATGAAATTCACTTCTTCGGGGTCTTCGTTATAGAGGACAATCTCATTCCAGCCCTCGCGGATCGCGCGCGGGTCGAAGGCAAAATTCCACGCGGCGTGCTCCGCCACGTGATCGCGATAGGGGCCGCAGGGGAAGAGCAGGGCCTGGGTCCGCGTGGCCTCGAAGCGGGGCCAGTCGCCATTCAGGCTGACACCGAAGGCGGGCGCGCCGGCGGCCTCCGGGATCACGACTTGGATCACGAGCTGCAGGGCCGTATCCGTCGGTTCGGCACACATCGGCAGGCGCAGCGCGCGGCGGTGCCGGGGCGCGATCGTGACCGGCAGCTGCTCGGGCACGTCCCAGAGCTTGGTCGGCTGCACGGAGGTCGTATTCAGCGCGTAGTGCTTCTCCTTGCCCCGGAGAAATTCCAGATCCGCCAGCTGGCGGAGGGCGGCGTAGTCGCCGCGCTGCCCGGGGACCCGCACCTGGTCGGTGACGAAGAAATTGAACTGCTCCAGACCGTCCGCCCCGAGCACCAGTTTGCCCGCGGCATTGGCCCGCATGAACTCGGCGCTGGCGGTGAGGTAGCGGGTGCCGCGGATGGCCGGGTCGCGTGCCGGCGCGGTGCTGGTCTTCAGGGCGTTGTCGCCCGCGAGCTGGATCTCCGGCCCCTCGGGCCGCGCGGTGAGCGTGGGCGCGTAGGCCTCAAGCCAGTTAGGCGCGTCCTCCATGCCGCCGTAGATGGTGACGTCTGGGCCGAGTTCGCGCCGGAGCGCGTCGTGCGGCATTTCCCACGAGGTCTGCCAGAAATTGCTGACCGTGACAAAATCGATGAGGCCGCGTTGCACCAGGGCCTTCACGTCGATGCCGATCCTCTTGAGATAGGGAAGATTGGACGGGATGCGCAGGCCGACGGGATAGCCGGGGCGGCGCGCGACCGCGAGGGCGCGGATCTCGGCAAACCAGGCGGTCAGCTCGTCGGTCGCACGGGCGCTGGCACCCGCCTCGAGACAGACGGGGTGTCGCAGCCAGTCGAGTTCGAGGCCCTCATAGTCATAGGTCTCGATCCCCTCGCGGATCAGGGCGAACATGTGGTCGCGGACCGCGCGCTGGCCGTAGTTGAGGCCCACCCAGCCATGATGCGTGGCGTTGCCCGGGCTGGGAATGCGACCGGACAGGCGGTTGGCGGGATCACGGAAGACCACGCTGTTGACGGGGCTGTCGGGCGCTCCCGAAAAGTGCGTCGCGTTCATGCGATAGCTCAGCCAGGGGCTGATGCCCTGCTGCCGGCAGGCGACGGCGCATTCGGCGAGCCAGTCCACGCCGGCCTCGGACAGATCGAGGTAGAGATCGAGCAATCCGATCAGCTGGCTGATGAAGCTCTCCCTCTGCGCGGGTGACAGACCGGCATTGCCCGCGGCGATACGCCGCGCGAAGTCCCGGTCCCCGCGACGGTAACCCCGCAGCACCGACTCGAGCTGGGCCGAGGGGTACCAAGCGACCTGGGTGTTGGGATTGACGAGGAGCGTGTCCACGCCGCTCTGGGCGAGCAGGGTTACGAAGCGATGAATCGCGGTGGCGCGGTAGGGCCCGCCTTCCGGTTGCCAGAGCTCCGGATTGTAGAAGAGAAAATTGCAGTCGCCGTTGAAGAGGTTGCGATGGTTGCGCAGAGCCCGCGGGGCTGCGGCCGAAGTGGCCCCGGTCGCGGCGGCCCGGGCCAGGGAGGTGCCGGTCAGCCCGGTGGCGGCCGCGGTCAGGGCACTGCCACCGAGGAACGCGCGGCGGCTGAGGACGGAGGCGGCCGTGGCTCTACGATCGGGCGCAGGCATCGTGCTCAGGGCCCCATGACCACCACGGACTTTCGCAGCGCGCTGCCCTCGGCACCGGCGCGGGGCAGGAGGGTGGCATGGGAGCCGGCGAGATCGCCGGTGCGGGACCACACATCCCCCGACTCGGCGGTGTAGATCGCACCGCTGGCGTCCACGGCGATGCCGTGCGGGTAGGTGAACTGGCCCGGATCCGCCCAGACGTCCTCGATCGTGCCGCTGGGCGAGAAGCGGATCACCGCATTGTCGATGCCGGCCGAGCCATAGATCGAGCCGTCGGGCGCCGCGTAGAGGCCGTCGACCGAATGCAGGCCGGACCATTCGGCCTGAAGCGCACCGCTTGGGTTGAAGACCTGGATCCGGTCGTTCTCGCGATCGGTCATGTAGAGCAGCCCGTCAGCACCCCGCGTGACGACATGGGGCGTGTGGAAGTTCCCCGGCTCGGTGCCCCGCACGCCCCAGGAGGCGAGGAAGCGTCCGCTGGCGTCGAGCTTCACCATGCGTGAATTGCCGTAGCCGTCGGTGATGAACACTTCGCCGGTCGGGATGACGCAGACATGGGTGGGCTGGCCAAAGAGCTTCTCGTCGCAGCCGGAAACGCCATCGACCCCGAGGGTAAGCAGGAGTTCACCGGCGGGACTGAACTTCATCACCAGGTGCCGCCCCACGTCGGTGATCCACAGGTTGTCCCAAGGATCTACGTGGAGCCCATGCAGCCAATAGCGGGTCGCGATCGGGATCGGCACCGGCCCGCGCAGGTCATAGGCGGTCGTCTTGGTGAGCACCTCCGCGCCGATCTCGTGGTGGAGCGTCCCGTCGGGATTCAGGCAGAGCAGGGGATGGTCGCCGCGGTGGGCGACATAGATGCGTTGCTGCGAATCGAGGCCGACGCCAACCACGCGATCAAAGACGATCGAGGCCGGCAGGCGCGGCCAGTCGGGCACGGACTGCAGGCGCCGGCGACTGGATGTGACGAAGGATTTAGCGCGGATCGGATTCATGGGGGCAAGGGACGGATTTCGCTCAGGCGAGACGGGCGAAGCCGCGCAGGCCGCGGGCGACGCCGGATTCCTCGGCGAGGCGACCGGATTGGATGATCGCGGCGATCTCGCCCATGCTGAGGTGGGCGGCGTCGAGCATCTGCTGGATCCGCGCTTCGTCATGGGCGAGCATAACGTAGTAGTAGGTGGCGACGAGGAAGCCGCGCGCGCGCATCTTGCGGACGTAGAGTGCCTGGGCGAGCGGCGCGTCCGGTCCGAGGTCGAAGGTCATGGTCGGCGTGGCCGGCATGCCGCCCACGACCAGCTTGCAGGCGGGGTGGCTGGCCGAGAGGGCGCGGAGTGAGGCCTGCAAGGCGCCACCGCGTTGCCACACCTGCTCATGCACGCCGAGGCGCTGCATCTTGGCCAAGACGGCCAGGGCTGCGGCGGGGCCGACGCCATCGGTCCAGTAGCTGGAGGAGATGAAGCTGCCGTCGGCCTCCTTCATGATGGCATCGCGGCCCACGACGGCGCCGAACGGAAAGCCATTGCTCATCGCCTTCGCGTAGACTGCGACGTCGGGTTCGATTCCCAGCCGGTTCATCGCGCCGGGGAGACCGTAGCGCAGCCCGCTGGTGACCTCGTCGACGACGAACACGCCACCGGCGGCGCGGCAGCGCGCGGCGACCTTGGCGAGGAAGTCGTCCTTCGGCAGCTGGGAGCGCATGGGCTCCATGACGACCGCGGCGAGATTGCCCCCGAGCTTCGCGAGCGCGGCGTCGAGGGAATCGAGATCATTGTAGCGGAAAGGCACCGAGGTGCCCTTGAGCTCGCGGGGCACGCCCTTGGGCTCGAGCCCGGGCAGGAGGTGGCCGTTGAGGGCATCGCTCTCGCCGAGGTTCGCGGCGAGGTACCAGTCGTGCCAGCCGTGGTAGCCGCAGAAGGCCACCCCCGAGCGCCCGGTGGCGGCGCGGGCGATGCGGACGCCCATGGCCATTGCATCGCCGCCCCCGCGGGCGTAGCGGACCTTGCCGGCCCAGGGATGAAGCGCGAGCAACTGCTCGGCCAGCGCGACCTCCTGCGGATTGACGAGGGAGCAGTACGTGCCGAGCGTGATCCGGCGCTGCACGGCGGAGGTCACGTCAGGATCGGCATAGCCCAGCAGGATTGCGCCGACGCCGCCGGCGAAGTCGACGTAGCGCTGGTCCGACAGGTCCCACACTTCGCAGCCGGAGCAGCGGGAGAAATAGGCCGGCCAGGACTTGGCGTCGAACATCTCGGCCCGCTTGGAGAGGAGGCCGGTGCCGCCGGAGATCACGGTGCGGGCGCGCTGCCACAGATCCGGCCCGGCCGTTTCCACCGGAGCGGCGGTGGCCGGCAGGTGGGGTGCGAGCAGGCGCAGGGCGTTGCCGTGGAAGAGATCGCTCAGATCGCCCGCGGTGAGGCCGGTGTCCTCGCAGGCCTCGCGCAGGCTGAGCAGGGATTCGATGCCCACCAGGGTCATGTCATGGCTCGTCGGAGCGAGGTAGTCCGGACGGATCAGCTCGGGGTGCAGCCAGAAGAAGCGGCTACCGGTCGTGACGCAGCGGCCATAGATCTCGCTCACGGCGAAGTCCGAGCCCCAGATCACGCGGCGCGGTCCGAGGACCTTGAGGGCGGCGCGGAAGGCGTCGGCCTCGCAGATGGCGGAGGTGTCGACGACGACATTGTCGAGATCAGCGAGGGTGTGCAGCGCGCGGCGCGCGTTGCGGTAGCTGAAGCTGCGCGAGATGTGCGCGAGGATCACCCGCATATTCGGGTAGGTGCGGCACAGGCGCCGGAGCGCAGCCTGATTCCCGGCATCCTCGATTGCGCCGTCGCGCACGATGTGCAGCAACAGGACGCCGCGCACCTCGTGCAGAATCTCCCACATCCACTCTGGCACGTACTCCTCGATGGTGGCGTGCATCGTGTCCGGCCGGCTGGCGTAGCAATGGTACACCTTGATGCCGCAGAACTGGCCGCTGCGGAGCGCGGCGGCGACCATCGCGGGGTCGTCCGTGGGCGCCACGACCATCAGGGCGCGGCTGAGCGCGGTGCCGTTGGCCTTCACTTCGGAGGAGACCCAGTCGTTCATCGCCGGGCGGTTGGCCGTCTTCTTCGGCATGCCGAAGTAGAGGCCATGAATCGTCTTCACCGGCATGTAGCGCTGCAGGGCTTCCCGGTGCTCGCGGCAGCCGAGGATCGGGTGATCCTTTAGGAAGGCCCAGTCGCCCGGGGCGAAATGCTGCTCGTTGTAGGGGTGGACGTGGATGTCGTAGATCTCGTCCGGCATGAAGCCGGCGAGGCCCTCGGCGGCCAGTTGCAGGTCGCGGGGCTTCAGGGTGGGAACGTAGCTCATGGGTTAGGGATTAGGCGGAAGGGGTTTTACGTGGCCGGACAAACCAAAGGAGCGCCCCGCAGACGACCAGACCGAAGGCGCCGAAATTGAACACCACCGAGATATTGACCTGCGCGTCGCGGAGGACTCCCCCGAAGTAGATGGTCAGACCGCCGATGAGGCAGGCGAACATGTTGAGGACCCCCACGGCGGTCGCGAGGTAGCGCGGGTCGACGATCTGGCAGACCAGCGGAACCATGCTGGCATCGGGGAAGGGGCGGGTAAGGCCGTAAATGATCATCCCGAAGAGGACCAGCACGAGGCTGCCCGAGTTGCCCACGAGCAGCACGCCGGGCGCGGCGACGAGCACGCCAATGACTCCGACATAGATGCGCCCCCGGGGATTGAGCCGGCTCCAGCGATCGGCCCAGAAGCCACCCAGCACCATGCCAATGAGGCTGGCCGAGTAGATGTAGCCGAGCGCGGTGAGACCTGCGCGGCCCTGGCTCATATTGAATTCCTCCTGCAAGAAACTCGGCAGCCAGCCGGAGAAGGACCAACTGGCGACGCCAAGCAGGCCCCAGAAGGCGAGGGCCAACAGAAACGCCGGACGGCTGAAAATGCTCACGATGGCCTCGCCCAACTTCACGCGCGAGACCTCGACCTTTTCCGCCGCCGGGTCCACCGGATCGGCCGGGCGGTCTCGCAGCACGAACAGGAGAACGCCTACGTAGGCCACGCCGATTACCCCGAAGAGTTCAAACACGAACGTCCAGTCATGTCGCTCCGCGATCCAGCCCCCGAGCCCGCCGAGGCCTGAGCCGACCATCACGCCGCTGAGATGGATGCCGTTCGCGAGCGAGCGGGTCTCATTGCGGTGATAGTTCATCAGCAGTGCGGCGGCCGCCGGGAAATAGCAGGCCTCGCTGATGCCCATGAGGGCGCGATAGAAGAGCAGTTCGCCGAAGGTGGTGGCGTGGGCGGTCAGCCAGGTCGTCGCGGACCAGGCGAAGAGCGAGAAGATGATGATCTTGCTGCGGTTCATCTTGTCGGCGAGGAAGCCGCCAAGCGGACTGAGCAGGCCGTAGCTGACGAGGAAAATTGTCGTCAACAGGCCGAACTGCGCATCGGTCATCGGAATCGACTCCTTGATCGAGGTCCGCATGGTGATCAGGATCATCCGATCCAGATAATTCAGGAACGCGACGAACCAGAGCAGGGCCACCATGAGCCAGGCACGACGGGTGGGGGAATCGGAGGCGAGGGTCATGGAAGGAGGGGGGCTTCAGGGGAAACGAGCTGGAGCGGCCGCGGCCGGGGCACCCGCCGGATGCTCCGGCCATGGGCGGTGAACCGCCGGCCAAGTTTTGTGCGGACGCCTGGGAGCCGGGTCCATGGGAGGAGAGGGGGTTATTGTGTCCGACCGCGGGCGTCGACCAGCCAGGTGCCAATGGCCTGCTGGCCATCGGTCACGATCACCGTATCGGTGAGATTGATCACGGTGCAGACGTGGGCGGGCACGAGGCGGATGCGGTCGCCGATTCGGAGGCTGTCCACCTCGGAGCCGCGGAGGTAGCCGTGCTCCTCATTGACGCGCACCACATTGATATCCCGCCCGTCGGCGGCCGCGCCAAAGAGGTTGAGGGGCGTGCGGTCCGACGAGAATGTCTTCGAGCCGGCATCGATCAGGGCCAGTCCGGGCTCGGGCCGGTCGATCACGGTGGCAAGAATCTCGACCGCGACATCGGCGGGCGACATCACGCCAGTCGTCCGCGCGAGGGAGAGATCGCCAAACATATACGCGCCGGGGCGCACCGCCTGCACGCGGCCGGCGCTGTGCTCGGCGATCACGCGGGCCGTCACGCTGCAGCCTGGCCAGATCGCCAGCTGGGGATCGATGGACTTCCGGACTTGGTCAAGGCGGCTGATCATCGCCTCGGCCTGATCAGCTGATGTGGCGGGATCGACCCCGTAGAAGTGGCCCTCGTGACAATACAGCCCCCGCAGGACGAGGTGAGCGCTGCGGGCGAGGAGGGTGGCGAGCTTGACTGCGGCCTCATCGGAGCGGACGCCCTCGCGGTTCAGCCCCGTGTCGACGGCGAGCATGACATTCAGTTTCCGCCCGGTCGCGGCAGCGACCCGGGAAAGCGCCTCCATTTGGCCCTCGCTGGTGACGCCCACGCGGAGGTCGTCGAGTTGGGCGGCGAGCGCGGCCAGGCGCGGAGCCTTGCCGGGGTCGACGAGCGAGTGGGCGATGAACATCTCGCGCACGCCCGAGGGCAGCATGGCCTCGGCTTCGCCGAGCTTGGCGCAGGTCAGCCCGCGCGCCCCGGCCGCGAGCTGCATGCGGGCGACCGCGACCATCTTGTGGGTCTTGATGTGCGGACGGAGCTCGACGCCATGGGCGGAGCAGGTGGCCTGCATCCGGTGGATGTTGGCCGCGACCTTGTCGCGATTGACGAGAACGGCGGGGGTGGGCAGCGCGTCGAAGGAGGTCATGGGATTACATGCGCCCGATCTGACCGAGCGTGAGGCCGCCATCGACGACGAGCACCTGGCCCGTGATGTAGCGGGCGGCGGGCGACAGCAGGAAAACGGCGGCGCCCGCGCAATCGTCGGGATCGCCGAGGCGTCCGAGGGCGATCTTCTTCTCGTAGTGCCGCTGCTTGTCGGTGTTGAGCAGGCCGGCGGTGAGCGGCGTCTTGATCAGGCCCGGGGCCACGCTGTTCACGCGGATGCCGTGGACCGCGAGCGACTGGGCGAGGGTGCGCGTCATCATGACCATTGCGCCCTTTGACGTATCGTAGACCGTGGAATCATCCTCGGGCTGAAAGCCATTGGTCGACGTGGTGGTCACGATCGCGCCCGGACGCTTCCGGGCCACCAGTTCGCGGGCGAAGGCCTGGGCGACAAAGTAATTGGCGCGAACATTGAGATTGATCGTCCGCTCGAAGAGCGCAGGCGTCATCTCAAGAAAGGGCACGTCGAAGAAGCTGCCGGCATTGCAGACAAGCAGGTCGAGTTCGGGCCGCGCCGCAAACGCGCCTGCGACGAGGCCGGCGGGGCCGTCGGGATCCAGCAGGTCGCCGGGCAGGTAGAGCGAGCCCTCCGGCATGGCCGGGGTGGCGGCGTCCTTGCCGTGGAAAACGACGCGGGCGCCGGCGCGGTGGGCGCCGAGCGCGATGGCGTGGCCGATTCCTTGGGAGGAACCGGTGACCAGGGCCGTGTTACCGGCGAGCGAGAAGGCGGTCATCTTTGAGGCGAAGGAGGGCGCGGATGTTGTCGTTGCCGATGGCTTGCTGGAGAGGGGCGGGGAGGGCGCGGACGCAAGCGACCTCCTCGACATAGGTGCTGCGCAGCGAAACATACTGCCCATCAATGTCCGCCACGTAGCTCTGGAAGGGCGTGTCGGAGCCCCAGATCAGCTTGGTCGGGTAGGCCTCGGCGAGTGCGCGGAGCACGGCGGCGGGATCGCGGTAGTCGGCCTTGAAGCGCCGCGCTTCGGGGGCGACGTAGCCGTAGCCGCGCACCACGCCCTCGCAGTGGATGCGGTGGGCGGAACAGTCGAACCAGGTGTTGGGCAGTTCCGCGACGCGATCGAGGCACTCCTGGTCGTAGCGGCAGGAATGCGCGAGGCAGAAGCGCACGTTGGGCGTCGCCTCGGCGACCTTGAGGATGGTGGTGGCCTGCGACCAGGTGTCCTCGGGCGCCACGCTTGAGTGAATGATGAAGGGCAGGTCGAACTCGGCCGCGAACTCAAGGAAGCCCCGGCCCTCGTTGAGCAGCGCCCCGACATCCGACTGGATCATCGTGGCCTGGATCTTGAGCCCGTAGAAGGGAAACTGGGCCTTGAGTTCGCGCAGCTTCTTCAGCTGTGCCTCCGGTTCCCGCAGGGGATCGAGAATCATGAACGGCAGCACGGAGCGGCCATAGTCCGGGTAAAGCTGGTTGATCTCGCGCAGCATCCGCTCGTTCTCGAACGCATAGGGCACCTTCTCCGGCCCGCCTGCCACCAGCTTCCGGCGGCGCATTTCTGCGACATCGAAGGTCAGGTTCGCGACCATGGGAAATGCGATCCAGTAATCGACCCCGCAATGCCGCCCCTCGGTGTACATTGCAGGGAGGTCCTGGCAGTAGGGGTGATAGCCGTTGCTGTAGAAATACAGGTCAACCCCGAGGTGGTTGTGGCAGTCGATGAGCATACCCAAATTTTAATTGACGAAATGAGCATTTCGCATTGTGATGACAACGGCAAGCCCAAACCATGAGTATCGCCGTTCTCGACAAAACCTTCTCCGTGCTGGAGGTCATGGCCCGGTCCGGGCGGGCCCTCAGCCTTGCGGAGATCGCCGAGGAGTGCCGGATGCCCAAGCCGACGGTGTACCGCATCCTGCGCAGCCTGCGCGATTTGGGGTACGTCCTGCAGCCGGACCGCGGTGGCCTGTATGAGCTCTCGGACCGGTTGGCCTCCCTGCGCGAGCATGGCCGGGATGAGCTGCTGCGGGCGAAGGCCCTGCCCTTCATGCGCGAGCTTCACGCGGGCTTTAACGAGACGGTGAACCTGGGTCTGCTCGAGGGCGTCTACATCCGCTACGCCCATGTGCTTGAGACGACCCAGCCCCTGCGCTGGATCGTGAAGCCGGGCGCCCGCGACCACTTTCACACGACGGCCCTCGGTCGGGCGATCGTCTCCCACCTTCCGGCCGAACAGCAGGCCCGCCTGGTGGCCAAGGTCTGCGCGGACCTCCCGCCGCGGAAGCGCTCGGAGGCCCGCACCCGGCTGGAGCGCGAACTCGCGGCGACGCGTGCGCGCGGCTACGCCTTCGAAGAGGAGGAGACGGTCGACGGCGTGGCCTGCTTCGCGGCGCCGCTTGCCCTCCTCGGCGAACCCCTCGCGGCCATCAGCGTGTCCGTCCCGGTTCATCGTTTTCCCGAGGCGCGCCGCACCGCGCTGACCCTCGCGGTGCAGCAGATCGCTCAGCCTGCCGCGCTCACCTCCGCCTGATCGGCGGCCGATTTACTCCTTTTTCTCATGCCCTATACGTTTCCCAAGTCACAGGCCCTGTTCGAGCGCGCGGCACGCAGCATCGCGTCCGGCGTCAACAGCGGCATCCGCAAGATGGAGGCCCCAGTGCCGTTGTATTTCACGCACGGCCGCGGGCCCGAACTGTGGGATGTGGACAATAATCACTACCTCGACTTTCAGCTCGGCCAAGGTGCCCTGCTGTATGGACACGCCCCGGCGGGCATGGCCGACGTGATCGCCGCGCAGGCCCGACTCGGCACGCATTGGGCGGCCCAGAGCGAGCTGGAGATCGATGTCTCCGAGCGGATCCAAAAAATGATCCCGTCGGCCGAGCTCGTGCGCTTCAACAGCTCCGCCACCGAGGTTGTGCTGGCCGCCTTCCGCCTCGCCCGTGCCCACACCGGGCGGAAGCTGATTCTCCGCTTTGAGGGCCACTACCATGGCTGGGCTGATGAGGGCCTGGTGGGCTTCGCCAATCCTGCCGATAAGTGGGGTGATGACGAGACGCCCGCCCGCCTGCATCCGAGCAAGGGCGTGATTCCCGAGGTGCTCGACCAGTTTGTGATGGTGCGTTGGAATGACATCGACCACCTCCGGCGCGTCGCTGACCGCCATCGCGGTCAGATCGCGGCCATCGTCTTCGAGCCGGTGCTGTGCAACACCTGCTGCATTGAGCCGGTCCCGGGCCTGATGGCCGCCATCCGCGAGCTCTGCGATCGTGACGGGATGCTGATGATTTCCGACGAGACCATCACCGGCTTCCGCTTCGGCGCCGCCTGTGCGCAGGGTTACTACAACTATCGCGCCGACCTCACCATCCTCGGCAAGGCGATCGGCGGCGGCACCCCCTTTGCCGCGCTCGCCGGCACCCGGGCTGCTTTTGCCAAGATCCTCTCGGGCGAGGTTGTCCACGCGGGCACCCTTAATGCCAATCCGCTCTGTCTCGCCGCCAGCAAGTGGTCCCTCGACCAGATCCTTGCTCTCGGCCAGAACCACCCGGCCGGCATCCAGCGCCTTGGCCGCCGCCTGATGGAGGGCCTCACCGCCCTCGGCCAGGCCAATGGCGTGCCGCTGCGCCCGCAGGGCCCGGGTCTCATCTTCCACGCGGTCATGCTCAAGCCGGGCGCGACCGAGGGTCCGATCCGCGACTACCGCGACTACGTCCGCCGCCACGACGCCCCGCGCTGGGCCCACTTGCGCCGCTGCCTCCTCGAGGAGGGTGTCCGGGCGATCGAGCGCGGGCTCTGGTCGATCTGCCTGCCCCACGAGGAGCGGCACATTGACCTCGCGCTGGAGCGCGCGGCGATCGCCTTCCGGCGCCATGCGTCCACCTGGCAGGCTCCCGCCTGACCGCCGGTCCGCCTATCCCCATGAAGCCGCGCATCGTTTTCGCGGGTCTCTTCCATGAGACTCACACCTTCCTCGGGCAGACCACCCGCTGGGAGGATTTCGAGGTCATCTTCGGCGACCAGATTCTGACGAAACGGGGCGATGGCTCGCCCACCGATGGTTTCCTGACCGAGGCCGACCGCTTTGGCTGGGAGGTTATTCCCACGGTCGACGTCCGCTGCGTGCCGAGCGGCACGGTGGACGACGCAATGTTCGAGCGCTACTGGTCGGAGTTCGAGCGCCGGGCCGCCCCTGCGATTGCGGCCGGGGTCGAGGGCATCTTCCTCGTGCTGCACGGCGCGATGGCCACCGAGAGTATTCGCGACCCCGAGGGTGAACTGCTCGTCCGCATCCGCGCCCTGCCGGGCGCGCGACACCTGCCGATTTTCGGTGTACTGGACCTGCACGGCAACATCAGCGCCCGGATGTGCGAGGCGGCCAACGGTCTAGTGATGTACCGCGAGAATCCGCACACCGACGCCAAGCAGGCCACGCAGCGCGGGGCCGTCCTGCTGCAGCGCTGCCTGCAGGAAAAGCGGATGCCGCGCATGGTCTGGTGCCGCCCGCCGATCCTCTGGGCGCCTCCGGGCACCGGCACCCACATTGACCCGATGCGGTCGCTCGAGCGCTTTGCCCTCGAGCTCGAGGCCTCCGACCCGGAGGTCTGGGCGGTGAACATCGCCGGGGGCTATTCCTTTGCCGACACGCCCGACACGGGCTGCTCCATCTGCGCTGTCACCACGCTCCCCGTCGACGCCGCGCGGGCTCACCTCGCGCGGGGCGCCCGGATCGCCTGGGACCTGCGCGAGCAGGGGACGATTGTGTATCCCCCGGTCGACGACGTGGTCCGTGCCCTCACACCGGCCGACTTCGCCTCGGGCCCGGTGGTCCTCGTCGAGCCGTCCGATAACATCGGCGGCGGCGCCCCCGGCGATGGCACGGGTATCCTGCGCTCGCTGCTCAAGCACCAGGTCGCGTCCTCCCTTGTGATCATCAACGATCCCGCCGCGGTGCAGTCGCTGGCCGATGCCGCTCCCGGCGAGGTTCGGCAGCTCGCCATCGGCGGCAAGGGCTCGGCCCTCGACGCCGGGCCGGTCGCCCTCGACGCCACCTTTGTTTCCCGCAGCGATGGCCATTTCCGCCTCGAGGACGAGCAAAGCCACCTGGCGTCCATGAATGGCGTCAACATCAGCATGGGGCCCTGCGCCGTCATTCGCGCCGCGGGCGTGACCCTTTTGCTGACCAGCCGGAAGACTGCGCCGTTTGATCTCGGACAGCTGCGCAGCCAGGGCATCGAGCCCCGCGATTTCCGCGTGATCGGCGTGAAGGCCGCCGTCGCCCACAAGCGCGCGTACGACCGCGTATCCCGCACCAGCTACTACGTCGACACGCCCGGTCCCTGCACCAGCAATCTCGCCGGCCTGCCTTGGAAGCTCCTCCGCCGCCCGGTCTACCCGCTCGACGCCGCCACGCCGTCCCAACCGCTTTTCGCATGAATCATCCCAGCGTCTCGTATCCGATCGACAAGGACACCCCCGTGTCCCACCTGCCTTTCAGCCCGGTCGTGCGGGTGGGGGATCTCATCTTCGTGTCCGGCCAGGCCTCGGTTGACGCCAAGGGCAACATCATCTCGGACACCTTCGAGGGCGAGTTCCGCCGCTCGGTCGAGAATCTGCGCAAGGTCCTCGAGACCGCCGGCAGCGACCTGAAGCATGTCATCCAGACGCGCAACTACGTGCGCGATGCCGAAAGCGTGCCGCTCTACAACCAGCTCTATCGGGAATACTTCTCCGCGCCTTTCCCGACCCGCACCACGATCACGAACTGCCTCTCCGCCGCTCTCAAGTACGAGATCGAGTGTGTCGCCGTTCCCAAGGTCTGAACCGACGCCCTCTATGAAAATCATCCGCTATCTCGACTCCGCCGGCCGCGCCTCCTACGGCGCCGAACAGCCCGACGGCAGCGCCTTCCGCATCGACGGCGATGTCTTTGGCGCGCACCGCGTCACGACGGAAAAGGCCGATCTGCGCAAGCTCCTCGCTCCGGTCGTGCCGACCCAGATCCTCGGCGTCGGCCTCAACTACCGGCATCATGCGCACGAGTCCGGCATGAAGGCGCCCGAGTTGCCCGTGTTGTTTGTGAAGGGCATCAACACCCTCCAGAACCCCGGCGATCCGATCCTGATCCCGACCCATCTCGCGAGCAGCGAGGTGGACTACGAGTGCGAGCTCGCGGTCGTCATCGGCCGCGCCTGCAAGAACGTCGACCGCGCCCACGCGCTCGACTACGTGCTCGGGTACACCTGCGCGAACGATGTTTCCGCCCGCGACTGGCAGATCAAGCGCGGCGGCGGCCAGTGGTGCCGCGGCAAGTTCTTCGACACGTTCTGCCCGCTCGGGCCGCGGCTCGTGACGCCCGACGAGATCGCCGGACCCAATCAGCTCAAGATCGCCACCCACCTCAACGGCCAGACCGTGCAGGACTGGACGACCTCGGACATGATCTTCGACGTGGCCCGCATCATCGAGTTCCTCAGCGGGAGCACCACGCTGGTGCCCGGCACGGTGATCCTCACCGGGACGCCCCACGGCGTGGGCATGGCGGCCAAGCCCGAGCCGCGCTGGCTCAAGGCGGGCGACTCCGTCACGATCGAGATTGAGGGCATTGGCCGGCTGACCAATCCGGTCGCCCTTGAGCCGGTGTCGTCCCGCGCCTGATCGCCCTGTGATCTCCGCCCGCCTCGAGATCTTTCAGCGGACCCCCGCCCAGTTGGGCGAGGGGCCCTGCTGGCACCCGCGCCGGGAATCCCTGTGGTGGATCGATATCCCGGGCAAGACGCTCTTCGAGGCAGACCTCCACGGCGGTCCGGTGCGGAAGGTCGCGCTCACCCAAATGGCCGGCTCGATCGCGGTGGCGAGCGACGGTCGGTTCATTTCGGCGCTCCATCGTGGGATCCACCTGATTGATCCCGTCACCGGTTCACTCGAGCGTTTCACCGAGATCCCCGACCACGATCCGATCAACTTTCGTTTCAATGACGGCAAGGTCGATCCACAGGGTCGCGTCTGGGCCGGCACGCTCGGGCTGAAGGGCCAGCGCGGACAGTCCCGCCTGTTCCGGATCCAGGGCGACCGCTCGGTGGCGGTCATGCTTGAGCATGTCTCCATTTCCAACGGCCTGGCCTGGGCACCGGATGAGCGGACGCTCTACTACGTCGATTCCCCGACCCGCCAGGTGCAGGCCTTCGATTTCGATGGCA